>DATFJZ010000360.1:0-2716 GCA_035268945.1 Desulfobacteraceae bacterium
TGGCCTTGTGCTTTGTCACCGTACTGCCAAGGGTCACCTGGCCGTCACCGGCCACCACCACCCTGCCCTTGCAGCGAAGGGCCAGAATGGTGGTGCCGTGGAAAATATCGTTCATTGTAAATCCTTATTATCTGCTTCTAAACGTAACGTTAAACTGGTATAACCGACATGGCCGGAGCATGGTTTCACCTCCTTGGATGACTCCTGTCATACACCTCCATGAGCCTGTCCGTTGTCAAATGGGTGTAGATCTGGGTGGTGGAGAGGGAGGCATGGCCCAGGATCTCCTGTATTCCCCGCAGATCGGCACCGGCATCCAGCATGTGGGTGGCAAAGGAGTGGCGCAGGGTGTGGGGGGACACCGGCACATTCAACTGGCACTGGTCCACAAGTTTTGACAGGATCCGCCGCATGGACCTGTCGGAAAGCCGGGATCTGTTTTTATTGAGGAACAGGGGTGTGTACCCGGCGCCAAGATTTTCCCTGTAAACGGCAAGGGCAGAAGCGGCCCGGTTTCCCATGGGCACGATTCTCTGCTTTTTCCCTTTACCCGTCACCCGTGCCGTTTGTTGAGTGACATCAATATCGGCAACATCCAGCCCTGCCATTTCAGACACCCTCATCCCTGTGGCATAAAACATCTCAAACAGGGCGCAATTGCGTTTTTCAAGAATTGTTTCCGATGTCATGGAGTCCAGAAGCCGGAACAGGTCATCGATGGTTAAAAAATCCGGTATCCGTCGAGCCACCCTTGGCCGGGGCATGGCATCGGCCGGATTGACGTCCAGATTGCCTGTTTTGACCAGGTAGTCACAAAACGATTTAACCGCAGAGAGTTTTCTCGAGCTGCTCCTCTTGTTGAGCCCCCTCTTGTATAAAAACGCCATGAACTCCCGGACAAGTCGCTGTTTTCCGGTGTCGACAACCGTCAAAAACGAGGTGTCCCGATCGTCTTCTTTCCCGGGTTCCGGCAGGCAGAAGTCCATGAACTCCAGGACATCACGGCTGTATGCCGCAACCGTGTGATGGGAATATCCTTTTTCCGCAAAGAGTGTCTGTCTGTACCGTTCAATGAGCCTCTTCAATTCTCTTTCTCGCTCCTGACAAGCTGCATCTGTTTCATCACCATCTTGACATCATCCCAAACGGCTCGTTTCTTTGACGGCTCTTTGAGCAGGAGATCCGGGTGGAATGTGGCCATCACCTTTGTGCGGCTGTAATCATGAAACCTGCCCCTGGCCCGGACAACTTCAGCCCCGGGGCCGAGCACCGACCGTGCTGCCAGCTCTCCAAAGGTGAGGACGACCCTGGGGTTGACCCGGTCCACCCTGTTCCTGATCCCATGGACAACAGCCAAGGGAACGGGGCCGGACGGGGGGAGTTCCGACGGGAAAAAACCGGCTGTAAACACCGTCTCCCTTGTCAATCCCATGGCTTTGACAATCTTGGCCAGCAGTTCGCCTGCCGGCCCGGCAAAGGCATCCCCGCTTTTTTCCATATCAGAAAGTTCGGTGAGGATAAAAAGCCCTGCCCCGGGATCCCCCTGTTCACTGATAAAAAGTCGTTCTTCCCGGGCAGCTGACTGTGTTACACCTCCGGCGGAAACGTCAAGGGCCCTGATCGTGTCGATGGATGCCTGGGAAATGTCCAGTACCGGGGCTCCCATGGTTTTCCGGAACTCAAAATAGCCGGCAGCCCCGTTGACAAGTCTTAGAAATTCCTGCTGAACTGAAGGCGCTCCGTTCTCCATTGGCCATTCACTCCTCGCTCTGCCCCCGACGGTTGCTCCCAGGGGGGAAGGCCTGTTTTTTTCCGGTTGAATCGATCCGCGGCACAATGGTGTCAAGGATCATGTGGGCAATTTTCCGTTTTTCCAGCAGGGGAATATCCACCACCTGTCCATCTCTGAAAAAGAGCTTGACCTTGTTGGTGTCGGCTTGAAACCCCGAGTCCGGAGCTCCGACAAGATTGGCAGCAATCATGTCCAGGTTCTTTTTTGTCATCTTTGCAAGGGCGTTTTTCTCAAGGTCATCCGTCTCTGCGGCAAATCCTGCCACAAACTGGTGTCTCTTTTTTTCGCCAACGGCCTTTAAAATGTCCAGGTTTTCCGTTAAGGCAAGAACGATACCGTCCTGGTTCTGGTTCTGCTTCTTTATCTTTTTTTCTTCTGTCATTGCCGGCCGGTAATCGGCAACGGCCGCCACCTTGATGACAATGTCCGCCGTTTCCATCCTGGAGAGGATGGCTTCAGCCATGTCGGCGGCTGTTTCCACATTGACCCGGTCAACACCAACGGGGGTATCCAGCATCACAGGGCCGGAAACCAGGGTGACGCCGGCGCCTCTTTTTTCAGCAGCATCGGCAAGGCAGTACCCCATCTTTCCCGACGAGTGGTTGCTGATATACCTGACAGGGTCGATGGCCTCCCTTGTGGGGCCGGCGGAAATGAGAACGTTTTTTCCCCTTAGATCCTTTAGGGTCAATGCGTGCACCACCCTGTCAAAGATCAGCCGGGGGTCAGGCAGTCGCCCCGCCCCCGAGGTTTTGCAGGCAAGCTCCCCGGTTCCCGGCTCCACAATGACAAACCCGTCGTCTTCCAGGATATCGAGGTTCCTCTGCACGGCCCTGTTGTCATACATGTTGGTGTTCATGGACGGACAGATGATCCGTTTGGAGGTCACCGCCAGGATCATGGTGGAGAGGGCATCATCGGCAA
>DATFJZ010000361.1:0-3621 GCA_035268945.1 Desulfobacteraceae bacterium
AAGAAAATCAAGCTGTTTGAGGACCAGTGGCCGCAGTTCTTGATTTTTAGCATGGTAGGGCAAAAAGTCCTCCGACGTTCTTGTTCCTGACCGACCAACCGTTGGGGGCGGGGCTATTCTAAAAACTGGATCATCGAGTGTTAGGAACATTGAGAACCAAAGGAGATAAGACTTTTTGCTCTGCCAGGCGTTTGCGACAATCAAGCTGTTTGAGGACCAGTGGCCGCAGGTCGCTGATTTTTAGCCTGGCAGGGCAAAAAGTCCTCCGACGTTCTCGTTCCTGACAGGGCAAGCTTTGGGGGCGGCGCTATTCTAAAAAATTGATAACCGAGTTTTAACATTTAATCAAGGAGGGGATCATGTTTTTGGATAACAAGGAACAATATTCAGCTATGATGAACAGACGTAAATTTCTCAAATTTTCAATTCTTTCTTCAACACTGGCTCTGGGCCCGGCTTTCTGGCCAAAGGTCTCTTTTTCTGCATCAGGCAACATCCTCAAAGTCAGGGATTACGGTGACATCACCTGTCTTGATCCAGGCATCGCAGCCAACCTTTACGATGAAGACGTCAACGCCTGTATCTACAACAAACTGATTTCCTACAAGCCGGGAAATAAATGGGGATGGCAGCTTGATGCGGCTGAATCCATTGAGCAGGTCGATCCCACCCACATCCGGTTCACCCTTAAAAAAGGCATCAAATTCACCAATAATTTCGGGGAAATGACGGCTGAAGATGTCAAATACTCCTTTGAGCGAATCGCTGACCCCTCTTTTGAGTCTCCGATTCAAGGGGACTGGAAGCCTTTGGACCACGTCAAGGTGACCGGCACCCATTCCGGGGTAATCGTCTTGAAAGAGCCCTTCCAGGCCCTGTGGATGACCACCCTGCCCTACATGGCAGGCAATATTGTTTCAAAAAAAGCGGTTGAATCCGTGGGCGGCAAATATTCCCACGAACCTCCTGCCTGCTCCGGGCCTTATGTGTTCAAGGAATGGAAACCCAAACAGAGGACCGTGCTTAAGAGAAACAAAATCTGGCAGGGTCCCAAAGCGGACTTTGATGAAATTCATATCCTGCCCATCGATGATGAAAAGACCGCTGAAATAGCCTTTGAAGCCGGTGACCTTGACTATACCCGGATGAGCATCTCCTCTTTTAAACAATATCATCAGAGCCCTCCTGATAATTCGACTGTCAAAAAATATCCCTCACTCTACTATGTCTGGGTGGGTATGAATCTGGAGAATCCCGGACTCCAGGATAAAAGAGTCCGCAAGGCCGTTCAGTACGCCATTGATATCCCCTCTATTCTCCAGGCAGCCTATTTTGGAGCGGCCAGTCCGGCAACCGGAATTATTCCACCCGGACTGTGCGGTCATCGTGACGAAGCGCTTATTCCGGCAAAAGCCAACATTGAAAAGGCAAAACAGCTTTTAAAGGAAGCAGGACATCCAAACGGTATCGATCTGACAATTGATGTCCGGAACAAGGAGACCTATGTGACGTCTGCCCAGGTTATCCAGGCAACCTGTGCCCAGGCAGGCATCAATCTTACGATCAATGTCCACGACTCCGGTTCATTCTGGTCGTTAGGCGATGACAGCAAGGGAGACCGCTGGAAACAAGTCCAGCTGGTGCACAACCGTTTTTCCAGTGCACCGGATCCCTACTACGCCGCCCAGTGGTTCACCAAGGATCAGATTGGTATCTGGAACTGGGAACGGTTTGCCAATAAAGAATACAACCAGCTGCATAAAAAGGCCATCAGTGAACCCGACCTGGACAAAAGATGTGCCATGTACAGGCGCATGCAGGATGTAATGGAAGCATCCGGTGCATACCGCTTCATCACCCATGAAGCCAACCCGGTCATATACCGGAACACCATAAACCCGGCCTTTAGACCGGACGGCATGCCTATGTTCCAGTATTTTAAAAAAGCTTAGGATTGCAGATGAAATAAGGTGAACAGATGTTAATCTACCTGATAAAACGGCTGGGACTGGCGGTTCTGATTGTTGTTCTTGCTGTGGTAATCCTTTACAGCCTGATCCACATCATTCCCGGGGATCCGGTAAATGTCATACTGGGCCCCCGGGCCACCCCGGCAATGAAGGAGATCCTCTACACCAGAATGGGCCTTGACCGCCCCTTTATTGTCCAGGTCTCGAGCTTTCTGCTCAACACCCTGAAGGGGGATCTGGGCTGGGACTTCTTCTCCCACCAGCCCGTGGCTGCCATCATCAAAGATCAACTTCCCTACACGTTGATCCTTGTATTGACGGGAATAGGATGGGCCATCATCATCGGGCTGCCGTTGGGCTGCTACTCGGCTATTAACCGCAACAGCCTTTTGGACAAACTGACCGGAATCCTGTCGGTCAGTGTGATCGCTATCCCCTCCTTTGTCGTCTCGGTGTACATGCTGCTCATCTTCGCTGTCCTGCTCAAATGGCTGCCGGCAATAGGGGTTGGTGCACAAGGCGATGTCTGGGATCAATTTATTCATCTGCTCATGCCGGCCTTTGCCATTGGATTGAGCTGGGTCGGGTATATTGCCAGACTGGTCAGAGCTTCCATGCTTGAAGTTATGGGGGAAAACCATATTCGGATGGTCCGGGCTTTCGGGCTTCCGGAAAGAGTGGTTATCTTCCGTTACGGCCTCAAGCTGGCTATTCTGCCGACGATTTCTCTTCTCGGGGTCGGGATCGGTCATCTGCTGTCCACGGCTGTTTTTGCAGAAATCATCTTTGCCAGACCGGGTATCGGTAAACTGATCTATGATTCGGTCATCACCCGGAATTATCCCGTGGTCATGGGCTGTGTCCTTGTTACCTCCATCCTTTTTGTCCTGTGCACCACGGCCAGCGACATCCTGACAGCCGGACTTGACCCCCGCATCCGGGAAGACCTATAGGAGCACTATTTGAATGATGGCTGAACTGACCCCTACTCCTCAACCCGCCCCACGGGAATCGGTATTCAAAAAAACCATGTTCAGACTTCTCAAGGATCCTCTTGGCTGTTTCGGTTTTTTCCTCGTCATCGTGATCCTGTCCGTTGCCCTGTCAGCTCAATGGATCATTCCCCATGAGCCAAGTCAGATTGATGTCATGAACCGCTTGCAGTCTCCGTCCCTGGATCATCTCCTTGGGACGGATCAACTGGGGAGGGATGTCTTCTCCCGGGTGGTCATGGGAAGCAGAATCGCCTTAAAAGTGGCCCTGGTTTCCATCACCCTGGCCCTGAGCATCGGGTTGACCCTGGGTCTTATCGCCGGTTATGGCTCCAAGTGGCTGGACAAGGCCATTATCCTGATGTTTGACACCTTTCGTTCCTTTCCAACCATCATGTTTGCCCTGGCCCTGGTGACCATCTTCGGTCCCAGCCTGAACACCGTGATCATTGTCATTGTTATCACCACGTTTCCGGTTTACGGCCGAATTGCCCGGACCCAGACCCAGGGAATGCGCTACAATGAATTTATCCTGGCAGAACGCGCCATGGGAGCCAGCATGTTCCGAATCCTGGGGCTGCATATTTTCCCAAACATTATCGGTCCGCTGCTCATCGTGGCAAGCATGGATATCCCCGTGGTGGTGACCATAGAGGCGG
>DATFJZ010000362.1:0-2941 GCA_035268945.1 Desulfobacteraceae bacterium
TAATTACACTACTGAACAAAACTATACAAAAAAAAATTATATTTCGGCAATTAAAACTCTTCACCATCCATTCCTCCAGAAAGCAAATTACTACGCTCTTTTCTTATAGTTAAAAAAAATTTATTTAAAACCCAACTAAAAGTTTAAAAACTACATAACCCATAGCAAGATTTTCAATCTTCATTCCTTTTCTGTTCCAGCTGAACAATGGTTGGTGTGATAAAGATCAACAGCTCGTTCCTCTTTTCCTCTTCGCTGTCTGAACCAAAGAGTTTTCCCAGGCCGGGTATATCGGCAAGGAGCGGAAACCCAGAGATGTTTTCACTTGAGGTTGTCTTGACGATCCCGCCGATGACGATGGTGTTGCCGTCATTGATGAGAAGTTCCGTTTCCGCCTCGTTTGTTGACAAAGAGGGAACGCCGTCGGTGACGGAGTCGATATCGTTCTTTGTGATAAAAACGCTCATGGCAATGCGCTGGTCCGGGGTGACGTGGGGGGTTACCTCAAGAAGAAGATCGATATCCTTGAAGGACACGGAAGAGCCGCCGCTGTCATCCCTTTCCAGGTAAGCATATTCAAGACCCTGCTTGATTTTGGCCTTTTTGTTGTCCAGGGTCAGCACCCTGGGAGAAGAGACGATTTTCACATCCCCCTTGATTTCCGATGCGGTCAGCCTTGCATTCAAAGAAAACGGGGTGCCTGTGATCCGGCTGAAGGTGTACCCGATACTGGAATTGCTGGCAACGGCATGGTTCATGGAAACATCAAACCCGTAGCTGCCCCCGAGGTCGTCCCGATAGACATCCTGGCTGGACATGCCCCAGTCGATGCCGAGTTTTTTGGAAAAATTCTTGCTCACCTCCACCACTTTGGCCGAGATCATGATCTGGGGGGTGACCTTGTCCAGCCGGTAGATCAGCTCCTTGGCCTGGTCGATTTTTGCCCGGGTGTCGGTCATGATGATCATGTTGGTCCTGGTATCCACGCTGAGCTTGCCCCGGTCCGGGGTAAGAATCTTCTCCAGGTGGGGCTGAATGTCCTCCTGAACATCAGAGTAATTGATGGCAATGTACTCGGTGACTAGGGGTTCCAGGCTTTTCTGCTGTTCCACGGCCCGTTTTTTTGCCTCAAGGGCTGCCTGGCGCATCTCTTCTTCCTGCTGAAGGGTTGCCCGGGTTGCGATACGGATGATGGATCCCTCCTGAACCTTGCCAAGACGGTTCATCTTCAGCACAAGGTCAAGAACCTGGTCCCAGGGCACCGGTTTGTCAAGGGTCAGGGTGACATTGCCTGTGACGTCCCTGTCCACGGCAAAGTTTTTTCCGCTGACACTCTGGAGGATCCTGAAGACATTTTTGATGTCGGTTTCGAAGAAATCGAGCCGTATTTTCTCTCCGGTAAACTCGTTTTTTTCCTGAAAGGCAAGATCCGTATCTCTTTTCCCGGCCTGTTGCCCAGGAGAATCTTTGCCGGGAAGAACTTGGGGAACCGTGCCGGCATCTGTTTTGGTGCCTGACCTGTCACCGGTCTCCTCCTCACCTGACCTTGCCATGTCACTGTCACCGGTCTTTTCCATCCCTGCCTTTGCCATGTCACAGGAGGGCGGGGGGATGGTTGACGGTTCAAAATAGAGGAGAATTTTGTTTTTCTCCCTTGCAACCCGGTAGGGGACTTTTTCACGCAGTGTAATAGTGATCCGGGATGCCTTCTCCCCTGTCTGCCTGTTCACCGGCAGCAGTCGCTCCACGGCGGAACGGAAGTATTTCGTCATCAAGGGGCGTTCCCTGTAATCGGGAACATCGGTGTTGTAAAGATCGAGCCTCAGCTTGTGGTCAGCAGCCTTTTTTATCTCATACCGAACCGGCCGGGAAGTTGTTGCAACAATTTCCGACCGGCCGTCATCCTTTACCCTGAAATCAATGCCGTCAAGAACGGCCGTTTCTCGGGAAAATTCACCAGGCCGATTTTCCTTGACAGGCACCTGGTCCTTCCGGGCCGGGACGTTCCCGGTACTGCTCGTTTCAAGGGGCACGTGGACAACACCGCTCTCGTCAGCGGGAAAATCACCAGCACTGTCTTCGTCTGCCAGGGACGGATTTACCCCGTTTTTGTAAAAAATCACCCGGAGAAGGTTGTCTGTCTCCTTTACCTCGTAGGCCAGGTTCTCCTTTAGCAGCACCTCCACCATGGCCGTGTCCCGTTCCTTGTCTGCAAAGGAAACAGCAATATTGGAAATACCTTCCAGCCGGGGCGTTTTCAAATCATGGAGGGCGTCGGCAATACCTGTTGCGGGAAGGTAAACCACGACCCCAAGGGGAAAGGCCCGCTTAACAGAGGTGTAGGCAAGCTTGCCGCTGCCGGTGATTTTCACCTCCACCCTGTCAGCGGTCTGGACGGTTTCAATTTCCGTTACCATCTTTTTTGAGTTTTTTTCCAGGGCAGGCGTCGTTGCAGCACTTTCCTGACGCTTTTCCAGTGCCGTGCATCCTGAAAACACCCATAACATCAGTAAAAGGCATACGGTGTTACATGCCAGGTCATTTCTTTTCCGTGGTGAACAACAAAGCATATCAGCCCTCATACTCTTTTTTATGCAGTTTCATTTCCCTGGAACGCTCAACAAAGTCTCCTTTGAAATTTTTCACCCGCTCCTCTATAACGATCCTGTCTTGCCCGATTTTTACCACTCTGCCGCTGTTTTTGCCGATAAAGGTACCGATTCTCACAATATACCCCTTGCCTCCGGACTCCTCCACCATGGCCATGTTCCCGGAGGGGGCATGGACGATGGCTGCCAGTTTCATCTGGCTGAAATCAAGCTTTTCCAGGGGAGTCAGTATCCTTGACGGGGCTTTTTCTTCGCCGGCATCCTCTTGTTTTTTCTCTTTTTCCGTCTGGATGAGGGGGTGGAAAGGGTCGAGTTTCCCCTTGGAAACATAA
>DATFJZ010000363.1:0-2723 GCA_035268945.1 Desulfobacteraceae bacterium
AAATCAAGAACTGCGGCCACTGGTCCTCAAACAGCTTGATTTTTTTAACGCCTGACAGGGAAAAAGTCTGATCTCCTTTGGTTCTCAATGTTCCTGACAGGCAACCGCCGGGGGCTCTAAATCGGCTGTTTCATATAAAAACCTACATGGCTGGCCCATTGTCATCGGGCCGGCCATGACGGTTATGAGGACTTTTCATGAAAAATCAGGAATTTTGGAACGTCAATTTTTTAAACCAGATCATCGAGACCATGGCAGACGGTCTTTTCACCCTTGACAGCAAGGGCAGGATCACCTCCTGGAACCCGGCCATGGAACGTATCAGCGGATATCGTGCAGACGAGGCCATGGGAAAAGGATGCAACGTTCTCCAGTGCAGCCGCTGCTTTGGCAAAGAGTGTCCCACCGATATTGCAAAGTGCGGCATCATGGAACAACGTGTTTCCCATGCAAAGGAGTGCCATGTAACCCACAAGCAGGGACATGAAGTGCCGGTGATCAAGAGCGCCAGGGTAATCACCGATGATCAGGGGGAGATCATGGGCATTGTCGAATCCATCACAGATCTCACCGAGATGCACTGGCTGAAAAAAAAGGCCGAAGAGGCGGAACGTCGCCTCGGGGAGAAGCACCGGCTGGACAATATCATCGGCAAAAGCCCGGTGATGAAAAACGTATTTGAGGCGGTGACGGCCGCGGCAAACAGCCGGGCAACGGTGCTGATCCGGGGAGAGAGCGGTACCGGAAAAGAGCTGGTGGCAGGCGCCATCCACTACCACAGCGACCAGTCCGACCATGCCATGGTAACGGTCAACTGCAGTGCTTTGTCGGAACATCTGCTGGAAAGCGAGCTCTTCGGCCATGTCAAGGGGGCCTTTACCGGCGCCCACCGGGACCGCACCGGGCGGTTTGAAGAGGCGGATAAGGGAACCATTTTCCTTGACGAGATCGGTGAGCTCACCCCCTACATGCAGGTGAAACTGCTGCGGGCGCTCCAGGAGAGGGAGATTGAAAGGGTGGGAGAATCAAAAAAGCGAAAGATAGACATCAGGATCATTGCCGCCACCCACCAGGACCTTTACCAGCTGGTCCAGCAGGGCAGATTTCGTGAAGACCTGTTCTACCGGCTCAAGGTGTTTCCCGTTACCGTTCCGCCCCTGCGCCGGAGACGGGAGGACATCCCCCTGCTGGTGCGCTACTTCATGGACAAGGGCAACAACAGGGAGAAAAAGACCATCGGCCATGTGGCTCCGGATGCCATGAAAAAACTCATGGAATACCCCTGGCCGGGCAATGTCCGGGAGCTTGAGAATGCCATAGAGCACGCCTTTGTCCTGTGCCGGTCCGGCCAGATCGAAACCGAGCATCTGCCCGTTGAAATCATCAACAGTTCCCGGACATATTCCAGGGAAGAACCACAGAACAGCTCTGTTTTCCGAGAGAATCAGGGCGGACAGAAAACCGCCGGCACGACCCCCACAAAAGAGGAGCTTGAGAAGCTCCTTGGCCTGTGCAACTGGAACAAGGCCGAAGTGGCAAGACGCATCGGCAAGAGCAGGACATCCGTGTGGAAGTACATGAAAAAAATGAATATCCCCATGAAAACAGCCTGACCTCGTTTGCCCGGAAATCAGCTCCATAGCATGGCATGATGATACCGGAAAAATGGGAATCCGTACCTGGGGGTGAACCATGTACCCATTTCTGCAACGCAGAAAGCAGGTAAAAAGACCGGTTGCAGGGCAGCTTGAAAAAAGAACCCGGGTATTGGGACGTTCCCTACATTTTAACTTTAAAGATTTAAGAGAGAATATCTTTCATTTTGGCAAAATCCAGAGAAGAGAAAAAAAAGCAGAAGCGAAAGAAAAAGAAAAAACAGGCAGGTAGATCCGGACACGCCGCCATGGAACACGGCTGGTTTCATCTGGAGGAGGCCAATATCTTTATCACCAGCGGCCATACAAAAAAGGCTGTTAATGCGGTAAAGAAAGCAGCCCGTTTCCTCCCCCATGAAGAAGAGGTGATACAGGCAATGGGGGCTATTGCCGAGCACGTCAAGGACGATGCCATGGAAGTTGACGCCATGAACGCCATGGAACGGATCGGAAAAATATCCGACACAATGAAAGTCAATAAGGTTTTCAAACTTCTCAACCTGAACAGGTATAAACAGTGTCGTCAGGAAGCGGAAAAATTACTGAAAAAGTTTACCGATCTTAAGATCGACAACAAAAGAAAGGTCAAGAAAAACATAGAAGAGATTGCTGAGTATTGCCTTGTCAAGGTGATGGAACAGGAGCAGGAAAAAAGTCGAAAAGCTGAACAGGTTTCCCAAAAAATTCAGGAAAAAAAAAGCAAGGCGGCAAACAAGACTCCCCCGCCGGTTGATGACGGCAACCGGGCGGAACAGGAGAAGGAGAAAATCGTTGATGACCCTGGAAACCAGACCCCTGCCTTGCATACCCAGGCGGTCCCCGTGGTGTGTGACGTTGATGAGGCACCTTTTTTTGAGGCGCTGTCCGATCCTGTGCCGTCAACCCCTGAAGCCTATGAACTTGCCCTGTCAAGCCACCGAATCCGCTTTGCCGAATCCTTTGAAAGCCTTGTCTGCCTAACCTCCCTGACCCAGGTGCGCTCCTTCTGGTACCAGGAGGAAACGGCAAAAAAAGTGTTGAAACAGTTCAGGGGCAGGGCCCTGTTGTCCGATGAGGTGGGCCTTGGCA
>DATFJZ010000364.1:0-2592 GCA_035268945.1 Desulfobacteraceae bacterium
CAGCTGTCTTGAGCATCCGTGCTCACAGCTGCCGCTCAAAACCGCTACGGGCAAAACCCCGAACCGGCTGCCTCTAATTCGACTTGGCTCCGCGTCTACGACCCCACCTTTGTTGTGAGCACGCTGCTCATGGCCGTTATAGTGAGTAGTGGGTATAGTGAGTAGTGGGTTGTGGCAGGCCTGACCCAACTCCGGGTGACCGACGGGTTGGCCGATGTTATGATCAAGCCCTTTTTTTACAATCATTTTGTTTAGTTTTTTCATCAAGTGTTTAACAAATAATCCATGGAGGGTTGAAAATGAATCAGGAGAGGAAAAACAGGGCAAGGGAAAAAACAATAACCGGTATGGCAGGAGTGTTGTGGGTAGCTGGACTGCTCGCAGCGGGCAGTGACAATCCCTATATGCCCTGGACCAATCTACTGGGGCTGGGAGTGTTCTCGCTGGCAACCCATTTGATGAAACGGCAGCTCTGTCGGGCAGACAAGGAAGAGATCCTCGCCCAGCCTGCCCTTCAGCCATGTGTTGTCCATGAAAAGCGCTGCGCCGCTTCCCCTGGTCTTGGCCATATCGATTTTGCCCCGGGGTCGTCTTCTTCTCCAGAAACCCTGGTGTGCTAGCTCCCAATGGCAAACACACCTGGAAAACCGGCCAGCGGCCTGAATAGCTACTCTTCGAGACGTTCAAACACCGGGGGAACTGACTTGCCCGGCGACCGGCTGACCGATTTTTTTCCACAGGTTCAGGGCAAGATCGAATCTTCCTTCAAGAACAGCGGCAGAGGCAAGAAGCCTCGCCCCATCGTTTGTGTAGAATAGGCATACCGACCGTCTCGCATGGTAAAACATTTTTCCAAACTCGTTTGCCCGGTAGGCAGAAACAGCGCTCTGTTTCTGCTCAAGGGCCTCTTCTTCCATGGCAAGCAGCGGTCCAAGATCTGTTTTGCACCGGTGACAGATTCTCTTGTTTTTGTATTTTGCGTTGCATGCAGGGCAGTTATCCATTCACACCTTCCCTCCGATTATTCAATGTAGAAGAGGATCTCTTCAAGTTCTTCACCGAGCTGTGCGGCCCTTGCCTGGTCTCCTGCGGCAGTGGCATCGTTGATGCCGTTGATCAGCTCCTCCATCTCGTCCTGATCTTCCCGGGAAGCATTGGTCTTCCCGGCTTCCGCCCGCTGAACGATGCCGGCCAGCGCCTTTGGCATGGCGGGAGGCATCGTCGTTTGTTCTTTCTGTTCGGGCGGAGGCGTTTTGCCCCACAGGGAATTGATCTTCTCCTTTGAGTTTGCCAGGGAGTCTTCGGAGAGTTTGGAAAAGGCGTTTTTAATGGTTTTTTTCAGCTCTTTTCCCGTGGCCTTTTCCAGGGCGTGGATCTTTAAAATCCCGTTGATGTCCAGTTCGTATTTTATGATGATGGTACTGTTTGCCGGAAGCTTGGAAAGGGTGAAAAAGTAGTCGCCGATGAGAACATTGTCCAGGGCATTTTCGCTCTCTCCCTGGTAAACTTTGAGCTCTGTTCCTTCCTGGTTGTCATAGATCGTGGCAAAGGCGTTGCTTTTGGCTGCCGGTAGTTTTGAATTCCGTCTTATCATGGGAACAAACTTGTTGCCGGTCAATTCGCCGTCTATCTCCCCGAGGGTTGAGATCCCGAAGGTGTAAGGGGTGATATCCACAAGGACCCCGGACGAGTCGATTCCCATCTCCCGCCCCGCCTGAATGGCAGCACCCAAAGCAACGCAGAGATCCGGGTCGATGTGCTGGCTTGGCAGGATACCGAATTTCGCTTCGAGCATCTCAGAGAGCTTTGGAATCCTGGTGGAGCCACCGACAAGGATGATTTTATCCAGGTTTGAGGCCAGCAGGGAGGCGTCTTCAAGGGCCTTGTTCACCGAAACCATTGTCTGCTCAAGGTAATGGTTGATCATCTCTTCAAAGGCCATCCTGGAGAGTTCATAGGAGAGGTGGACCTCGTCGGGCCCGTTTTTCAGGAGATGATCCTCTTCGATCTTAACAAAGGGGGTACTGGAGAGTTCAATTTTTGCATTTTCAGCAGCCCGCCTGAGCCTGGCCATGACACTTCGATTGCCTTCCACGGAACAGTCAAAGGTCTCCTGGATATGACTGACAAGGCGTTCTTCGATCTTCCTGTCAAAATCATCGCCGCCAAGGGAGTTGTCTCCGGTGGAGGCAAGCACTTCCACAACCCCGTCCTGGATGTTGACAATGGAAACGTCAAAGGTGCCGCCCCCAAGATCGTATATCATGATCTTCTGGTTTTCCGAGTCATCGGTTTCATAGGCTAAGGCGGCAGCCGTTGGTTCGTTGAGTATCCTCACCACGGTGAGCCCTGCAATTTCACCGGCCTCCCTGGTTGCCAGGCGCTGGGCATCGGTAAAATAGGCAGGGGTGGTGATGACCGCCTTGGAGATGCTCTGGTTGATAGCTTTTTCAGCCCTTTCTTTCAAGTCTTTTAGAACAAAGGCGGAGATCTCCTGGGGGGTGTAGTCATTGCCCTTCAGCTGGAATTTTTTCTGGGATCCCATGGCCCTTTTCACGGAAAGAACGGTTTCTTCCGGGTAGAGCAGTGCCT
>DATFJZ010000365.1:0-2830 GCA_035268945.1 Desulfobacteraceae bacterium
AAATCAAGAACTGCGGCCACTGGTCCTCAAACAGCTTGATTTTTTTAACGCCTGACAGGGAAAAAGTCTGATCTCCTTTGGTTCTCAATGTTCCTGACAGGCAACCGCCGGGGGCTCTAAATCGGCTGTTTCATATAAAAAAAAAACAAGGAGTATCACAATGCTGCAGCAGCAGAAAATAGGGTTTATTGGAAGCGGAAACATGGGCGAGGCCCTTATCAGCGGACTCGTTCTCTCCGGGGCGGCAAAGCCTGAAAACATCATCTGTTCGGATATCAACAGCGAGCAGTTAAACGAGATGAAAGAGAAGTACCAGGTCCTGACAACACCGGACAATGTAGAGGTCATTGAAGCATCGGACATCATCGTCTATGCCACAAAGCCCCAGATCCTGGCCTCGGTGCTCAAGGAGACCGCCCACGCCCTGGACATGTCAAAGCTTGTCATCTCCATCGCCGCCGGCGTTCCCCTGGCAGCCATTTCAGCCGGCCTTGATAAAGAACTCCGTCTCATCCGGGCAATGCCCAATATCTGCGCCTTTGTCAAGGAGAGCGCCACGGCCATTGCAGCAGGGGCCCACGTCCAGGAGGGGGATATCGAACGTTCAAAGGCGATCTTTGACTCCATCGGCAAAACCGTTTTCATACAGGAAAACATCCTCATGGACGCCTTCACCGGGCTAAGCGGCAGTGGGCCCGCGTATATCTTTCTCATCATTGATGCCATGGCAGATGCCGGGGTCAAGATGGGACTGTCCAGAAAAGACTCGCTCTTTTTGTCAACCCAGACCGTTCTGGGCTCTGCAAAGCTGCTGATGGAATCAAAGGAGCACCCAGGCTCCCTCAAAGACAGGGTCACCTCTCCGGGAGGAACGGCCATTGCCGGCATTCACACCCTGGAAGAGGGGGGGCTGAGGACCACCATGATCAACGCGGTACAGGCCGCATCCAACCGGGCCACAGAACTTGGAGAGATGATGATCAAAAATTTTGCCGACAACAACACCCCCCCGAAAAAATAGGCAGCACCTGACACCCTGGGGAAGACTGGATTGTTTGACATGTCAACCGATGTGTAAAACAAAATTGACACATGGCGTCCAAAATAGAATGGCTCTGCAGGTCTGCACTGCAAAGCCATTCCAACATCAAGTGAGGTGTGCCGGCCCGAACGCCGATTGACAAGCAACCGACCCCGGGCTCTGCATATTACACAAGCAAGAAAGATGCCGCCCCTTAATCCGGAACAGAAAAACCCCCGCCCTGCCACGGGTAAACCCGGAAGGCTCACTTCAATTCGTGGGTGATCTCCCTCTCACACAGTCCCATGAGATAGAGCAGCCCGTCAAGGCCCACACTTGAAATGGTGTTGTCTGCCTTTTCCATGACAATGGGCTTGGCATGGAAGGCGACCCCCAGGCCGGCGATACTGATCATGGGCAGATCGTTGGCACCGTCCCCCACAGCAATGGTCTGCTCGATGGAGATATCCTCTTTTTCGGCAATCTCTTTTAAAAGCAGGGCCTTTTTCTCTCCGTCGACAATGTCCCCCACCACCCTGCCGGTCACCTTGCCGTCCTCGATGTCCAGCTCATTGGCGTAAACATAGTCAACCCCCAGCTTCTCTTTTAAATAATCGCCGACAAAGGTAAAGCCCCCGGAGAGAATGCCAATCTTGAAGCCAAGCCCCTTGAGGGTTCTGGTGACAAGCCCCGCACCCTCGGACAGGGGAAGGTTTTCCGTCAATCCAGACAGTTTTGAACTGTCAAGCCCCTTGAGAAGGGCGACCCGCTGTACAAAACTCTCTTTAAAGTCGATTTTTCCCTGCATGGCGGCTTCGGTTATCGTTGCCACCTGCTCTTCCACCCCGGCGAGTTTTGCCAGTTCGTCAATCACCTCTGCCTGGATCAGGGTGGAGTCCATGTCAAAGACAACCAGTTTCCTGTTCTTGCTGTAGATGTTGTCCACATGAAAGGAGATGTCGATGCCCGACTCCCGGGAAATCTCCATGAACCGACCCCTCATTCCCATGATGTCCAGGGGCTTGCCCGTGACGGAAAACTGGATGCTGGCCCTTGGGTTGTTGTGGGGGGACTTCAGGGCGACACGGCCCGTGAGCCGATTAATGCTCTCAATATTGAGGTTGTTTTCCGCAATGACTGAGGTGACGCTGGAAATCTGCCGGGCGGTGAGTTTCTTGCCAAGGAGGGTAATGATGCGTCGTTCACTGGCCCTGGCCTCTGCCCAGTTTTCGTAATGGTTCTGGTCCACCGGCTTGAAATCGATGGAGAGCCCCATGTTGTGGCTCTCGAAAAGCATGTCCTTGAAGATGGCGGCAAAGTCCTCCTCCCTGGGAATTTCCACAAGAATCCCAAGGGAGATATGCTCGTGGATCACCGCCTGGCCGATGTCAAGGACACTGGCACTGTAATGGGCCAGGATGCCGATAAATTTTGCATCGAGCCCCATCCTGTCCCTGCCGGTAATATTGATCAGGACCACTTCGCTCATGCCACTCCTCCGTTGCCGGAAGACGCGGCCGCTGCCAGGTTTCCCACAACCTCCCTGAGCACGGCATCCACATCCGCCGCGGCCTTTTCAGCCACCTGAATGATCGCCTCAACGGTGTCCTTTTGCGGTGCATCGGGATCATTGATGTTGGTGATGGTGGCAAGGCCGAGGAGTTTCATGCCTCCGTGGACCCCTGCAATGGCCTCCATGACCGTGGAAAATCCCACGGCATCACTGCCGATCATCCCGAGGAACCTTGTCTCTGCCGGTGTTTCAAGGGAGGGGCCGGCAAGCCCGGCATAAATGCCCCTTCGCGGCAC
>DATFJZ010000366.1:0-2794 GCA_035268945.1 Desulfobacteraceae bacterium
AAAAAAACGGGTGTGTTGAAAAACGAACACCGATGTTGAATAATGAAAATATCTCTTGATTAAATATCCATTTAATGGTAGCGCAAAGAGAGAAAAAGGAGGTGTTTGATGAAGCAATACGTCGGGGCGGTGGATCAGGGGACAACCAGTACGCGGTTTATCGTTTTTGACCGTGCAGGCAGCATTGTCAGTGTTGACCAGAAGGAACACAGGCAGATATTCAAGCGGCCGGGCTGGGTTGAGCATGATGCCGTTGAGATCTGGGAGAATACCCGGACCGTTATTAAGAAATCCTTGGAAAAAGCCGGCCTTTCCGGCAGCGATCTTTCCGCCCTGGGCATTACCAACCAGAGGGAGACGGTGCTGGTGTGGGACAAAAACACCGGCAGACCCTATCACAATGCGGTTGTGTGGCAGTGTGCCAGGACCGACGGGATCTGCCGGGAACTCTCCCGGAAGGGAGGGCAGGAGCGGTTCCGGGCCACGACAGGGCTGCCCGTGGCCACCTATTTTTCAGGTCCCAAGATCAAGTGGATACTGGACAATGTGCCCGAAGCCAGAAAAGCGGCAGAAAAAGGGGATGCCCTTTTTGGCACCATGGAGACCTGGGTGATCTGGAACCTCACCGGAGGACCCGGCAAAGGGGCCCATGTCACCGATGTTACCAATGCCAGCAGAACCATGCTCATGGATCTCAAAACCCTTGCCTGGGACGATAATATATTGAACACCCTGGATATTCCAAGGCAGGGGCTGCCAAGGATTGTTCCCTCTTCCGATTCAAATATCTGGGGGGTAACAGAGAAGCACGGCCCCTTCCAGGCCGAGGTACCCGTGTGCGGTGCTTTGGGGGACCAGCAGGCGGCCCTTTTCGGCCAGGTCTGCTTTGAAAAGGGAGAGGCAAAAAACACCTACGGCACCGGCTGTTTCCTGCTGATGAACACCGGTCATGAACCGGTACCCTCTTTCCACGGGCTGTTGACGACCCTTGCCTACAAGATCGGGGATGAAAGGGCCGTTTACGCCTTTGAAGGCTCCATTGCCAATGCCGGGGCCCTGGTCCAGTGGGTCCGGGACAACCTTGGCATGATAACAGAGGCACCTGAAATCGAAACACTGGCCAGAACCGTTGAGGACAACGGCGGAGTGGTGTGTGTGCCGGCATTTTCCGGCCTGTTTGCCCCGTACTGGCGTTCCGATGCCCGGGGGGTCATTGCAGGACTCACCGGGTATGCCAACAGGGGGCACATTGCCAGGGCCGTTCTCGAGGCCACCGCCTACCAGGCCAGGGATATCGTCCATGCCATGAACCTCGATTCCGGGGTGAATCTGACAAAGCTCAAGGTGGACGGCGGTATGGTGTTCAATGAGCTTCTCATGCAGTTTCAGTCGGATATTCTCGATGTCCCGGTGATACGGCCCAGGGTGGCCGAGACCACGGCCCTGGGTGCTGCCTATGCCGCAGGACTTGCCACCGGGTTCTGGTCAAGTACAGAGGAGCTGCGGCGGAACTGGTCTGTCCATTCCACATGGCAACCGGCAATGGAGGAGACGCATAGGGAACAACTCTACAGGCAATGGCAGAAGGCCGTTAAAAAAACCTTTAACTGGGTGGATGCAGAATAATTTAGGAGAGAATAATGAGTTTGACGCTGGAAGGCGTTACTAAAAAAGTCGGTCGTGAGACCCATCTCGATGATATTTCCCTTGATATGGCCTCGGGGTCGAGAATCACCCTTCTTGGCAGGACCCTGGCCGGGAAGACCTCGATCCTCAGGCAGATGGCGGGCCTTGACCGTCCAACCTCGGGCAGAATAATTGAGAACCAGAAGGATGTCACCGGTGTGCCCGTGCGAAAGCGAAGCATTGCCATGGTGTACCAGCAGTTCATCAATTACCCTTCCTTTACCGTGTTTGACAATATCGCCTCTCCCCTGAAGCTGATGAAGATGTCAAAGCCGGACATTGAAAAAAAAGTCAAACAGACGGCTGCCATGCTCCATGTCGATCCCCTGCTCGACCGACTTCCAGCGGAACTTTCCGGTGGCCAGCAGCAGCGGGTGGCCATTGCCAGGGCCCTTGTCAAGGATGCCGATATCCTGCTCATGGACGAACCCCTTGTCAACCTGGACTATAAACTCAGGGAAGAGCTCAGGCAGGAACTCCAGGTGATCTTTGACAACAGGGACGCCGTTGTTGTCTACACCACCACCGAACCGGGGGAGGCCTTGACCATGGGAGGGAACATCGCCGTGCTCCACCAGGGCAGGATTCTCCAGACAGGCCCCACCATCGATGTGTACAGGGAGCCCGGTTCCATCGAGGTGGCAGAGATATTCAGCGACCCTCCGGTGAACTGTGTCCGGGGAACCATTGACGGCGACTACGCCTATTTTGACGGGGATGTGACGTTTCCCGTTTCCGGCCATTTAAAGGGACTTGAAACGGGCAGCTATTTTTTCGGGGTGCGATCCAACCATCTTTATCTGAAAAAACGGGATCCAAGGGATATCGAGATCAAGGCAAGGGTGGATCTCTCGGAGATCAACGGATCGGAAACCTTTGTCCATATCATACGGGGAGAAACCAAGCTGGTGCTCCAGGAAGAAGGGGTTCACAACAGATCCATCGATGATGAGCTTCTCTTTTACATCAATCCCAACAAGCTGTTTGTCTTTGAACGGTCAGGCCGCCTTGTTGTTTCCCCTTTTCACTGGTAAAAGGAGGCGAGGAGTCTTTTATGGCATTAATCAAACTAGACCGGATTGCCCACAGCTACTACCCCAATCCGAAA
>DATFJZ010000367.1:0-5532 GCA_035268945.1 Desulfobacteraceae bacterium
ATGATATAATCGATGCCGATGTCCTGGAGAATTTTCACCGTCACCACATTGCGGGATTTCACAAGGGCGTGCCGGAACAGGGTGGGACCGTAGAACTTCTCCTTGTAATTGTGGGGTTTCCAGGTAAAATCCCTTTTTTTATCCTCGAACACCACCGGGGAATCCACGATCACCGTGGCAGGGGTATACCCCTTGTCAAGGGCAGCCGCGTAGATAAACGGCTTAAATGCACTTCCCGGCTGGCGGCGGGACTGCACAGCCCGGTTAAACTGACTGTCCCGATAGTCCCTGCCCCCGATCATGGCCTTGACCTGACCGGTTTCCGCCTCAATGCTCAACAATGCCGACTGGGCAGCAGGCTCCTGGTAGAGGGAGAAGATCCAGTCCCCCTTGTCCCCGGATCGTTTGACTGCCTTGACCTGTACCACATCCCCCGGCTCGAACACCTCTTCGGGGGATGTCACCTTGACCTGCCAATAGGCGACATCCTTGTCCGGCTCCCTGGCCCAGGAGATATCATCGGCTTCGATCACGCCATGGACATGGCCAACCCTGATCCTGGCGACCTTCTTCCCGCCATCCACCTCTGTGACAACCCCTTTGTAAACCGTGCCCGGTTCCAGGAAATCATAGGGCAGCTCCCGGGCCACCCTGCTGCAGAAACCCTCAATTTCAAGGGAGGAGAGCTGTTTCAAAGGGCCCCTGTATCCCTGACGTTTGTCAAGATCGTGGAGCCCCTTGACAACGGCCTCCCTTGCAATCTTCTGGAGCTCGATATCAACGGCCGTGTACACCTTCAATCCCTGCTTGTACAGGGCATCCTCACCGTATTTTTTCTCCACATACCGCCTGACATGCTCGGTATAACAGGGCACACTCTCGATGAACCAGTTCTTACGGGGCTTGATATCCAGTTTCCTGTTCATGGCCGTTGTGGCTTCGAGATTTGTGATGTAACCGTCCCCCTTCATGCGGTTTAAAACGTATATCTGTCGCTGCCTTGCCCGGTCGGGGTGCCTGAAGGGAGAGTAGCGGCTCGGGGCCTGGGGAAGCCCTGCAAGCATGGAACACTCGGCAAGGGTCATCTCCCTGGCATGCTTGCCGAAGTAGTTCTGTGAGGCTGCTTCCACGCCGTAGGCGCCATGGCCCAGATAGATCTGGTTCAGGTAGAGATAGAGGATCTCCTCTTTGGTAAACGCCTTGTCAATGCGATAGGCCAGTATGGCCTCCTTGAGTTTGCGCTCATAGGTCCGTTCCGGGGTCAGCAGAAAAGACTTGGTGACCTGCTGGGTAATGGTGCTCCCCCCCTGGACAATGGTTCCGGCCTTGACATTCTTGACAAAGGCCCTGAATATGCTGACAAAATCCACCCCAGGATGCTCCATGAACCTGGAATCTTCAGCTGCCACAAAGGCGTTCTTCAGATCATCGGGCATCTCTGAAAGGGGAATGACAATCCTCCTCTCCTTGTAGAACTCTCCTATTTTTCTGCCGTCATCGGAATAGACGCTGGTGACCGTGGAAGGACGGTAGTCGCTGAGCTTGGTGATTTCAGGAAGATCCCTGCTCATGTAGAAGTAGAGGCCGGCAAGGCCGGCTGCAGAAACCAACATCATTGCCGCCGAAAAAACAGCCAGCCATTTGAAAAAACTTGCCAAACGGCTCTTTTTCGTCTTTTTCACTCTTTTTTTTAAAACGTCTGCCCTGCTTTTCTGCTTTGTCATGGCTACCTGTTTCTCTTTTTAATGTCAAACACCGTGGAGACGGATTCCCCATCCCTCCCCGGAAGGATTCCCCGGCCAGGCTGATCTTTGATCTTGTTGTATCTTTTTTTATCACGATTGTGCCGCCATTCCAACCTTAAACTTGCCCACCGGGAAACCTGCTGACCCGCTGACGATGCTGGCCGGGAATTATTGGCATAATACCATAAAAAAATTGACTTTTCCAGCAAACAAGGTTAAATATAAAGGTTTTAAAAGATATTAAAGGAGAAAGCGTGTAAAAATGGAACTTGATTTCACCAAGACAGAAGGACTGATACCTGCCATTGCCCAGGACTATGAAACAGGGGATGTTCTGATGCTGGCATACATGAGCCGGGACTCCTGGGACGAGACCCTTCGATCCGGTATGGCCACCTATTTCAGCAGATCACGGCAGAAACTCTGGAAAAAAGGAGAAACCTCGGGAAATCTCCAGAAGGTAAAGGAGATACGGGTGGATTGCGACGATGATACGGTACTTTTGAAAGTCGAACAGATCGGTGGTGCATCCTGCCATCTTGGGTATAAGAGCTGCTTTTTCAGAACCATTGATCAAAACAAAAAAACCACCATTGTTGAAGAGAAACAATTTGACCCAAAAGAGGTGTATAAATAAATGGAAAAAACATTGAAACTCGGCATTCCCAAGGGAAGCCTCCAGGATGCAACCATCGCCCTGTTCAAACGGTCCGGCTGGAAGATAAATGTCAACGGCAGGAGCTATTTCCCCGACATTAACGACGATGCCATCGAGTGTGCCCTGTGCAGGGCCCAGGAGATGTCCATCAACGTGGAGAGCGGTGTGATCGATGCCGGCCTCACCGGAAAGGACTGGATCGCAGAGCACGAATCCGACGTCCACGTGGCCTCCAACCTTGTCTACTCCAAGGTCAGTGCTCGGCCCGCCAGGTGGGTCATTGCCGTTGGTGAAAATTCACCGGTGCAGACCCTTGAAGATCTCCAGGGCAAGACCATCTCCACCGAGCTTGTCCAGTTCACAAAGCGTTTTTTTAAAGAACGGAACATCGATGTCAAGGTAAAGTTCTCCTGGGGCGCAACAGAAGCCAAGATCGTCTCAGGCCTTGCCGATGCCATCGTTGAAATAACCGAAACGGAAAGCACCATCAGAGCCCACAACCTTCGGGTGATCCACGAGATCATGCAGACCAACACCCAGCTCATTGCCAACAAAGAGGCCTGGAAAATTCCCGCCAAGCGGAAAAAAATCGAACAGATCGCCCTCCTGCTCCAGAGCGCCCTGGAGGCGGACAAGCTTGTCGGTCTCAAGATGAATGTGCCCGAGTCGATCATCGAAAAAATCGTCTCCCTGCTGCCGAGCCTCAACGCGCCCACCATCGCCTCCCTCTACCAGTCTGACTGGTTTTCAGTGGAGACCATTGTGGATTCCAATGTTGTCCGGGACCTGATCCCTGTCCTGATGAGCCAGGGAGCTGAAGGCATCATTGAATACCCCCTGAACAAGGTGCTGTAATGGAGCTCCCGGAACCTGCCAGCCGCACTGGAGAGATATCCCCCTTTATTGTCATGGAGATCCTTGAAAAAATCCATGTCATGGAAGCCGAAGGCATTGATGTGGTGCACATGGAGATCGGAGAACCGGACTGTGACACCCCGGCATGTGTCAAGCAGGCCGTCATGGAGGCCTTTGACAGGAACGAAACCGCTTACACCCACAGCCTCGGGGATATCCGCCTCAGAGAGGAGATCTGCCGCTACTACACGAAGAAGTACCAGGTGGACCTGGATCCGGCACGGGTGATTGTCACCTCGGGCACCTCCCCCGGCATGCTTCTCCTCTTTTCCGCCCTTGTCAATCCCGGGGACGAGATCATCATTTCCGACCCCCACTACCCCTGCTACCCAAGCTTTATCAAATTCGCCGGTGGCATCCCCGTTACCGTGCCGGTGTATGAATCCCAGGGATTTCAATACACCCCCGGGGCGATCCAGAAAAAGATCACCTCCAGAACAAAGGGGATCTTTGTCAACTCCCCCTCCAACCCCACGGGGAACCTGATGTCAAAAGAGCGGATGCAGGAGATTACCGCACTGGCCCATGCCGGCAATATCCCCATCATCTCCGACGAGATTTACCACGGCCTTGTTTACAAGGGGGAAGAACACTCGCTCCTGGAATTCACGGACAACGCCTTTGTCTTTAACGGTTTTTCCAAACTCTTCGCCATGACAGGGTTGAGGCTTGGCTATCTCATCGCGCCCGAGGCGTTCATGCGGCCCCTGCAGGTGCTTCAGCAGAATTTTTTCATCTCTGCCAACTCGGTTGTACAGGCAGCAGGCACAAAGGCCCTCCAGGAGGCTGAACCGGAAACCCTTGAGATGAAACGGATCTACAACCGGCGCAGGGAGTACATGATTCACAGGCTCAAAGCCATGGGCCTTGGCATCACCGTTGAACCCACAGGGGCATTTTACATATTTGCCAATGCCAGGCATATTTCCGACGATTCCTAC
Organism: Desulfobacteraceae bacterium; assembly: GCA_035268945.1. GTDB lineage: Bacteria > Desulfobacterota > Desulfobacteria > Desulfobacterales > Desulfobacteraceae > DATFJZ01. The sequence goes on from DATFJZ010000367.1 coordinate 4,260, forward strand.
TCCCTGGCCTTTGACATCCTTGAAAAGGCCCATGTGGGGGTGACACCGGGAATCGATTTCGGTGCCAACGGAGAAGGGTATTTGCGGTTCTCCTATGCCAACTCCATGGAAAACCTTGAAAAGGGCCTTGACCGCCTTGAGCACTATTTAAAGGGCAGAACATGATTATCAAGCAGGCCGAATTTGTCAAAAGCGCCACAAAGCCCTCCCAGTACCCGGAGCCGATATTTCCCGAAATCGCCTTTGCCGGCAGATCCAATGTGGGAAAATCCTCCCTGATCAACGCCCTGCTCAACCGGAAAAGCCTGGTCAAGACCAGTTCAAAGCCGGGGTGCACCCAGCTGATCAATTTTTTTGAAATCAACCAACACCTCTTTTTTGTCGATCTTCCAGGGTACGGGTATGCCAAGGTTTCCAAGAAGATCAGGGCCCAATGGGGGCCCATGGTCAAAACTTACCTCGGTTCACGGAAAACTCTTGCCGGTGTGGTCCTTTTGATCGATATCCGCCGGGAACCGAAAAAAGAGGAGTTTGACCTGACACACTGGCTGGAAGAGAAGAGTGTTCCCTGCCTTACCGTTTTGACCAAGGCAGACAAATTGTCAAAAACCGAACAGGGCAAACAGCGTAAGCTCATCGCTTCGGCCCTTGGCAGGGAGGCAGAAGACCTTGTCTGCTTTTCGTCAAAGTCAAAAATCGGCAGAGAGACAACCTTGAACGAAATCGACCTCCTGGTTGGCACCGGCGACCAGGCTCACTGAACCGGGAAGGCAGAACAATGGAAAAAAATTTCAGATCGGGCTTTATTGCCATTGCAGGGGCTCCCAATGCAGGGAAGTCGACCCTGCTCAACCGACTCCTCGGCCAGAAGATCTCCATCACCTCCAAAAAGCCCCAGACCACGAGGAACCGGATACTCGGAGTGGTGGAACAGCCATCGTCCCAGATTATCTTCATCGACACCCCGGGCATTCACAGGGCAAATTCCCTGCTCAACAGGAAGATCGTGGACCAGGCCCTGTCTGCCGTGGCGGATGTGGATGCCATTCTCCTGGTGATCGATGTGACCTCCAGGGACCGTGAATCCGAGGCCATCATCATTGAACAGCTGGAAAAAAAAGGAAAGCAGGTCATTCTGGGCCTGAACAAGATCGATCTTGTGGAAAAGAACGGGATACTTCCCCTGATCCAGCATTACGCCTCCCTTTTCCCCTTTAACGGCATCATCCCTGTCTCGGCAAAAAACGGCACCCAGTGCGATGATCTTGTAGCA
>DATFJZ010000368.1:0-2369 GCA_035268945.1 Desulfobacteraceae bacterium
ACCACCATTGGCAAGCGGCTCATCCGCAATTTCGTCAAGGGAATCGACGGCGGCACCGGAGGTGACCACGATCGGAATGCCTGATGACAGGAATTGTTTGACAACCCGGCCTTGATCATAACACCGTTCATACAACGAAGAGGAGCGACGTATTTGACCGACGTTATGATTAGCATGCAAATTGCCGTATACCAAAAAAGGAAATGAACCAATGACATTTACACACCATCTCAATCAGATCATCCAGAAAAAAGACCTGGACCAGGAGAGCATGGCAGGAATGATAACAAAGATCTTTTCCGGTACCATTACCGATGCCCAAATCGGGGCGTTCATGGCCGCCCTGGCGGTCAAGGGAGAGACCTTTGAGGAACTTGCCGGCGCTGCCATGGCCATGCGGAAAAAAGCCGGCCGGATACAGGCCCTGTCCTCCAGGATTGTGGACACCTGCGGCACCGGCGGGGACGCGTCCAACTCCTTCAACATCTCCACCACCACGGCCTTTGTGGTGGCCGGGTGCGGTGTCACCGTTGCCAAGCACGGCAACCGCAGCGTTACCAGCCAGTGCGGCAGCGCCGACCTGCTGGAACATCTCGGGGTCAACCTGGACACCGACCCGGAAATCGTGGAAGAGGCTGTCAACGAGATCGGCATCGGGTTTCTCTTTGCCCCGAGGTTCCACGGCGCCATGAAGTACGCCGCCAGGGCAAGAAAGGAGGTGGGCATCCGGAGCATCTTCAACATGCTCGGCCCGTTGACCAACCCTGCCGCTGCCAGCTGCCAGCTTCTGGGGGTGTTTGCACCCCAGCTCACCGAGATGTTCGCCAAGGCGCTGCAGCTTCTGGGAACCCGAAGGGCCTTTGTGGTCCACGGCCATGACGGCATGGATGAAATCACCGTGTGCGACAAGACCCGGGTATCCGAGCTGAACAACAACATGGTGCTTTCCTATGACATTGACCCCCTGGACTATTTTGACGATTACCACCCCAAGGAGGCCCTGAAGGGGGGAGATGTGGAAACCAACGCCGATATCACCAGGGCCGTTCTGGATGGTGAAAAGGGGGCCAGGCGGGAGATTGTTCTGCTCAACGCGGCAGCGGCCCTTGTGGCCGCCGATGCGGCGGACACCATTACCAGGGGCATAACAATGGCCGAAGCGGCCATCGATTCCGGCAGGGCAGCGGGCAAGCTTGCCGAACTGATCACTTTTACCCGGGAGAACGGTTGACATGGCAGTGGCAGGTTTTATCAAAGAGGTTGTGGACCTGAAAAAAAACGACATCGCCAGGGCAAAGGCCCGGGTCCCCCTGGAACGGTTAAGGAAAAAAGCAGAGGCAGGGGAACCGGTTTCCCAGGGGTTTAAACGTGCCCTGGAGCAGTCCGGGCCGGGCAATGCCGGCATCATCGCCGAGATCAAGAAGGCATCTCCGTCAAAGGGAAGCATCAAGGCGGACCTGGATCCAGCCCTTTTTGCCCAAACCTACGAAAAAGGCGGGGCCTGTGCCGTATCCGTGCTCACCGAAGAACACTATTTCAAGGGGAGCCTGGCAGATCTGGAACAGGTGAGAAGGGCCACAACCCTTCCTGTTCTGCGAAAAGATTTTACCATATCCGAGTACCAAATCTACGAGGCAAAAGCTGCCGGGGCTGACGCGATCCTGCTCATCGCATCCCTGCTGTCAAAAACCCAGCTCGCCGACTATATCAGCCTGGCAAGGGAGATAGCCATGGAACCCCTGGTGGAGATCCATTCGGAATGGGAGCTGGAAAAGCTCATCGTCTGCCGTGCAGCCATCATCGGGGTGAACAACCGGAACCTTGAAACCCTTGAAACAGACCTGGGGGTGTCAAAACGGGTGGCCCGGTTCTTCCAGCAGGGGCAGATCCCCGTGGAGGCCAGCGGCATATCGTCCCCGGAAAATATCAGCCAGGGGATGAAATCGTCGTACTTCAACTTTCTTGTGGGAGAAAGCATTGTCCGGGCAGAAGATCCGGAAGCCTTCATAAAAAGCCTGAGCCGGGCCGTGTAAACCGGTTTCTACCCTGCCTGCCCACTGATCGGATACAGGGCGATGAGGAGATATGTCAAAAATGAGAAAAAAAAAAGGGGTTCCAGGTATCAAGATCTGCGGGTTGACAGACCCCATGGAAGCAGAACAGTGCGCAAGGCTCGGGGCCGATGCCATCGGCCTTGTCTTTTACGGCAAAAGCCCCAGGGCGGTTTCCATGGAAACCGCGGCGGCTATCACCCGGGCAGTGCCCAAGGGGGTTATGACAACAGGGGTTTTTGTGGATGAGGGGTTTGAGGCTATCGTGGAGATTGCCACCGCCTGTTCCCTGAAAGCTGTGCAGCTCCACGGAGGTGA
>DATFJZ010000369.1:0-2784 GCA_035268945.1 Desulfobacteraceae bacterium
TGTCGCCCTGGGGGTTTCCACGGGCATGGTGTTCATGTTTGTTCTCTTCGGGGCCCTGCTGGAAGCGGCCGGAGCGGGCAACTATTTTATCCAGACGGCCTTTGCCGGCCTTGGCCATTTCAAGGGCGGTCCTGCCAAGGCCGCTGTTGTTTCGTCGGGCCTCACCGGACTTGTTTCCGGCTCTTCCATTGCCAATGTGGTCACAACAGGCACCTTTACCATTCCTCTGATGAAAAAGGTCGGGTTTCCCCCGGAAAAAGCCGGAGCCGTGGAGGTGGCCGCCTCAACCAACGGCCAGCTGACCCCCCCGGTCATGGGGGCGGCTGCATTTCTCATGGTGGAATATGTGGGCATCTCCTACCTGGACGTGATAAAGCACGCCTTTCTGCCGGCCATCATCTCCTACATCGCCCTGGTTTACATCGTTCATCTCGAATCCTGCAAGATGGGGCTCAAGGGCATTGAAAAATCCGTTACAAAATCTTTTTCCCAAAAGCTGCTCTCCTTTGTCATGACTTTCCTGTTCATCGTGATAATGGGCGGGGTCACCTATTTCGGCCTGGGCTGGATCAAGACCGTTGCAGGGGACGGGGCCATATGGATCATATCCATCCTGCTGGTGGCAGCGTATTTTCTGCTGATCACCTACGCCTGCAGGGTTCCCGAACTGACCACCAGCTACGAAATGGACCGGCTTCCCGATCTCAAGACAACGGCCCAGGCGGGCTACTATTATCTGCTGCCCGTGGTGGTTCTGATGTGGTGCCTCACCGTGGAGCGCCTCTCCCCGTCCCTGTCCGCGTTCTGGGCAACGGTGCTGCTCATGGTGATCGTGCTGACCCAGCGCCCCCTGAAGGGGTACATCCGGAAAAAGAAGGAAAGAGAGTTTACCTTTAAAGCCGGATTCAGGGATCTTGTCACAGGCCTTGTCTCCGGGGGTAATAACATGATCGGCATCGGGGTTGCAACGGCAGCCGCCGGCATCGTGGTGGGAACGGTGACACTGACGGGCATTGGACTTGTCATGACCGAATTTGTCGAATTCATCTCCGGGGGCAATCTGGTACTGATCCTGCTGTTCACCGCCATGATCAGCCTGCTGCTGGGCATGGGGCTGCCCACCACGGCCAACTACATTGTTGTCTCCACCCTCATGGCACCGGTGATTGTGGATCTCGGGGCCCAGAACGGTCTGATCGTTCCGTTGATAGCCGTTCACCTGTTCGTCTTCTACTTCGGCATCCTGGCCGATGACACACCGCCCGTGGGACTTGCCGCCTTTGCCGCTGCCGGAATATCCGGGGGAGATCCCATACGAACCGGTATCCAGGGGTTTACCTATGACATTCGAACGGCGATTCTTCCCTTTCTCTTTATCTTCAACACCCAGCTGCTGATGATCGGCATTGCCAACTGGTTCCACCTGGTTGTGGTGATTGCGGCGGCGGTCATTGCCATGCTCACCTTTGCCGCGGCCACCCAGAGGTTCTTTCTGGTGAGAAACCGTTTCTGGGAGACCATCCTGCTGCTGCTCATTGCCTTTACCCTGTTCCGGCCGGGCTATTTCTGGGACAAGATCTACCCCCCCTACATCGAGAAACCGGGAACAGAACTGACGTCCATTGTTGAGAATATGGCGCCGGGGTCCATGGTAAGGCTCATGGTCAAGGGGGAGACGATGAACGGAGACAAGTACACCAAAGAGGTGATGCTCCCCGTGGGCGATGCTCCCACAGGGGCTGAACGCATCCGGAACATCGGTTTTGAAACCCGCATGGAGGATGGCAGGGTGTTCGTCGAGTTTGTGGTGTTTGCCAGCAAGGCGGAAAAAATCGGCATCAATTTTGACCAGGAGATCATCATGGTCAAGATAACCGCCGACAGACCCCCCAAGGAACTGGCATTTGTACCGGCCCTGGTGCTCCTCTCCGTTATCTTTCTTCTGCAGCGAAAACGGCGGGACCGGCTCGAGGCGGCGGAAGCCGTTGAAGAGGTTGAAACGGCGGTTTGACGCTATGTTTTTATATGAAAGTCGTTGTGCACCGGCTGCCTCTAATGCGACTTTCCAGTTTTGTTGTGAGCACGCTGCTCATGATCGTTATAAGAAAGCCCTCAGCCATCAGTATTTTTCTTCTGATTACTGATGGCTGATTACTCTCGAATTAGATGACTTTCATTTTTAGTTGTGGCACAGGAATTTTTCACCACTCAAACTTTAACCGGTAAGGGCGAGTAAGAAGAGAGGAACAGCATAGCATGTTTAAAAAGATCGTTGTACCCATTGATGTGGAGTACCCGAGAACTTCCAGTGCCGTGTACCACAAGGCCGCTGCCATCGCCAAGCTCAGCGGCGCCGAGATCCGCCTGGTGGCTGTCATGCCCGGGTTCGGCATGCCCATCATCGCATCCTATGTCACCGACGAGATCAAAGAACAGCTGGCAGCGGATTTCCAGGCCGCCCTGAAGAAATTCATCAAAGAGAACTGCAATGAAGATGTGCAGTACGAGCTTGTGGTGGGAAAAAACGGAGAGTCCATCATCAAATCCGCCGACGAGTGGGGGGCCGATCTGATCATCGTCTACCACCACCACAGGGGCAAGATCAACAAGGCGTTCAGCGCCCTTTACGGCCAGCGCATCTACGAAAAAGCCAGCTGTTCGGTTTTGAAACTCCGCAACGTTCTATGACGGCTTGACTGCAACTTCGGCCAAATCCGTGACCCCCGGCCCCATGATCAGGGCTTTTTACAAAGGAGGAAAAATTGACTTTTTTTCATCGGATCC
>DATFJZ010000370.1:0-2632 GCA_035268945.1 Desulfobacteraceae bacterium
TTCATGGGATCACCGTTTTCATCAAAGCTTATATCCCCTGTGACACCGTGGAAGTTTTTCGTTGCTGCCAGGGCTTTTCTTATCTCTTTTCTGTCCAGGCACCCGGACCGTTCAACGGCATCGGCAAAAAGAGTTACCGCATCATAGGTCAGGGCAAGGGACGGATCCTCAGCGCTGCCCCATTGTTTACGGTATTTTTTTACAAAACGTCTGCTCTTTTTGGCAGGGCTTTTATAATGCCACTGGGCCACATAAAAATTGCCGTGGAGACGATCTCCGCCGTACCGGTACATGGAATTCAGCCAGCCGTCTCCCCCGAGGAAGGTGAAGTCAAGTCCCATTTTTCCGGCCTGTTGAATGATATATCCGGACTGCCGGAGATGATCCGGTACAAAGACAATATCCGGGTTCACCGTGCTTACCCGCTTAAGATGGGCCCTGAAATCCGTTGTGGTCTGGGAGTAGTCTGTTTCAAGAAGCATTTTCCCCCTTTCCTGGAATTTGTCAATGAAAACCGATGCAAGCCCCATACTGTACTGGCTGCTGGTATTGGTCATCACAACAGCTGTTTCTGCCTGCAAAACATCCAGGGCGAAATCAGCTGCTATTTCCCCCTGAAAGTTGTCATCGAAACAGACACGGAAAATAAAGTTTTTGCCGGCAGTCAGCCCAGGGGTTGATGAAGAGGGAGAAATCATGGGAATTCCGGCCCGTTGAAGTACATCGGCCATTGCCATGGAGAAGGAGGACCAGTTGGCTCCGATGACACCGGTGACACCTGCCAGGGCAGCCTTTTCGGCGGCACGTTTTGCACCCAGGGGTGTGCTTGTGTTGTCAAAGGTTTCCAGGACAATTTTTTTTCCAAGCACACCGCCCTGGCTGTTGATGTCATCGGCGGCAAATTGCGCTGCTGTAAAAGCCGCCTGGCTTTCAATGGAAGCGGTTCCTGTCCTGGCAAAGATGACACCGATCTTGACGGGAACCTCCGCCATGACCGGGGAAAGGGACAAAAACAGGAACCCAAAAAGCGCAGCAATTGTTTTTTTTACCATATTCTGGGTCTCCATATAACGGCCATGAGCAGCGTGCTCACAACAAAAGCCCCAATAACGCAAGCGTGATTCCTTTGTCGCATAAAAATTCCAAGAGGTTAAGCGTTTATTATGAATTCCTGGTCGTTTTTGTCAAGGAAAAACCCGTTCAGCAGCATTATCCGCCCGGATAACCCCCCTCTGTGGAATGATCAAGCCCAACGGTTTCATGATCAAGGCTGGCGGGTTTGAAAAACCATCTTTCAAAAAAGCTGAAAATAATGTAAGATTCCGAAGGTTTTTTAACAGGCTGCTCTAAAGGACGGTTATGAAATATTTTGCAGATCTGCACCTTCACTCCCATTTTGCCAGGGCAACGGCCAAGACCCTTGACCTGGAGCATATGTACCAGGCAGCCCAGTTAAAGGGGATCACCCTGGTGGGCACCGGGGACTTTACCCATCCGGGATGGCTTGCCGACATCCGGGAAAAACTGGTGCCTGCGGAGCAGGGCCTCTTTAAACTGAAAAACGATATTGCCGCCCCCCTTGACCGGGAGACTCCCCAATCGTGCAGACATCCGGTGCGGTTTATTCTCCAGTGCGAGATCAGCAGCATCTATAAGAAAGAGGGCAAGGTGAGAAAAAACCACAACCTTGTCTATTTTCCCGACATTGCCGGGGTGACAACGTTCAATGCACGCTTGGATCACATCGGCAACCTGGCATCCGACGGTCGCCCTATCCTGGGACTTGACTGTGAACGTCTCCTGGAAATTGTTCTGGAAACCTCAGACGAAGCCTTTCTCGTTCCAGCCCACATCTGGACCCCCTGGTTTTCCATGTTCGGTGCCAAATCGGGATTTGATTCCATCCAGGAGTGTTTCGGGTCCCTGGCCGGTCATATCTTTGCCGCCGAGACCGGGCTCTCCTCGGACCCTCCCATGAACTGGCGGGTTGCCGATCTTGACCGTGTCACTCTGGTGTCAAGCTCCGATGCCCACTCCCCCATGTACATGGGGAGAAACGCATCGGTTTTTACCACCGATCTCTCCTATGCCGCTGTGCGCCAGGCCCTTGAAACCGGTGATCTGGAAAAATACCGGGGAACGGTGGACATGTATCCCCAGGAGGGAAAATACCATTTTGACGGTCACAGGAAATGCAATGTCTGCTTGAATCCCAGGGAGGCAATGGCCAATAACGGGCTCTGTCCCCAATGCCGGCGGCCCTTGACCCCTGGGGTTCTGAACAGGGTGCAGCAGCTTGCCACGCGGCCTGAAGGGTATATCCCTGACACCAGGCAGGGGTACCAGAGCATGGTGCCCCTGGTCGGCCTTCTCTCTGAAATCTGCGGTGTGGGCCCGAAAACCAAAAAGGTGGCAGCCAGCTATAACAAGGCCCTTGCCGTCCTTGGTCCGGAACTTGCCATCCTCCTTGAAAAAAGAAGGGATGAGATCGAAAAGGCCGGCATTCCCCTGCTTGCCGAGGCGATTGCCAGGATGAGAAAGGGGGCGGTGAAGATCTCCCCCGGATTTGACGGAGAGTACGGCAGGGTGAGTCTCTTCGATGACGGGGAAAAGGAAGTACTCCTTGGGGAAC
>DATFJZ010000371.1:0-4756 GCA_035268945.1 Desulfobacteraceae bacterium
ACCAGCCCCTCAAACAATTATCAATTGGGTGACCAGATATTCACTATCAAAGATCTGGAACTATAATGGCCCCCCTTCTGTTTCTTTTGATGGCAATCAGCTTGTCAATGGCTCCTTGCGATATATACACCGTAGCTGAAATACGCTTTATGTTTTTCATAAAGTTCAATTTCGTGACGCTCTGCTTCAACGATAGCGCGAGCCTCTTCGCTATTTCCATTTCGGTTCAGAAAAGCATCAAAGTTCTTGCGCATTGGCTCGTAATAATTATCGAGCCAGCAATATTCTGGCAGGACAAAGTATCCGATAGGTGTATAGCCGCTCTCTTCTAACACTTTGATCTTTACTGATGCTGTATCAATCTCTGGATATTCATTGTTCCAGTGATCTTGAAGCTCCGAAGGGCGAGAGTTTGTAAGCCAGGTAATCTCTGAGGCAATAAGCAGCCCGCCTGGCTTCAAGTAGCGCTTCCAATCTGCGACACCCTTTTTAAAACCAATGTTGTAGATGGCACCTTCAGACCAGATAATATCGAACTCCTCGTTCTCAAATGGGAGTTTCTCCATTGATGTGCAAAGAGGAACGATTTTGTCTTCTACACACGCACCCTGTGCTCGTTCAGTCAGAACATCTATAAAGTCCTGAAGGAAGTCCACAGCCGTAATCTTTGCATTAAGGAAACGAGCCAACGTCAGTGTGGATGCACCCGTGCCACAGCCAATATCAGCAATTTTTAACGGCGCATCTCTATCTATACCGGCGACATTAATCGCTTTATCAGTCTCTACATCGCCTCCGGGACCTTGCCGGTTAGCGCCCTTATGCAAATCTATAAGTAATTTAAATTCGTTCACTATCGTATCCTTTCTGGTTTGTAGCCATAACAAGATTGATAAAATGTGTAAAGACAAATTGAAAAATCAGTTTATCCATCAAATGAGTTGCAGCCCGAGAAAAATCGAACCAAAGAGTCTTGCCCGACACTGAATTCTGCCAAAACTCAACAATAATACCCGTATCATCGATTACCATCAGAATACAACCATAACTTGCATGTCGTACATTTTTCCCAGTCCATACATTTTGGAAATCAGATCAGGTGGTTTCTTTCCATTTCATGTGGGTGGTTCTTTGATATTTCAGGACGTCTGAAGACTCGACAAATTTCTTTGGCCTTTTTGTGTAACCGCTTGACCGATTGTTTTTTTATTTATAATACGCCAATGTCAACAGGTAAACTTGAACAGATAAAAGAATATCGAAACCTTCCGGAAAATCACCGGGAATGGCTTTTGTTTCTCGCTGGAAAACACAGGTTATCCCTTCAGCAGCTGAGGTTTCTTTTGGAATACAGCCTTGATATGGTGTGCTGGGACGAAGGATCTCTCAAAAGGTTTTATCACCCTGAAGCGATTGAAAAACAGAAGGGGAAGCAGGCTGCGGCAAAAATATTTCAGCAGCTCAAGGATGGCTATCATGGACTTAAAAACAGTATGAAGCCCTATCCTGAAAATGGCCATGTTGCAGCAGAGGAAAAGGGAACCGCACCTCTTGAAGAGCGGATAGTAACCAGATCGCCCCATGGCCGTTATGTTCGCTCCTGCTAGCCGTGGAGGGCCATGCCGGTGGCTTTCAAGGAAGCTTCTGACATGATCTCGGCAAGGGTTGGATGGGCATGGATGGTTTCTGCCAGGTCGGCAACGGTGAGGCCCCTGGTAACGGCAAGGGTGCCCTCGGCAATGAGATCCGTGGCGTGGGGACCGGTGATGTGAACCCCAAGGACCTTGCCGCTTGTTTTGTGGGAAATGATCTTTGCCTCCCCGGCAATTTCTCCCATGGCCTGGGCCTTGCCAAGGGTTCTGAAATTCACCGTGGAACAGGCCACATCCATCCCCTTTTTCACGGCTTCAGCCTCGGTAATGCCGACATTTCCGATTTCAGGCATGGTAAAGACCGCCCCTGGAACGGCATGGTAATGCATGGTTCTCTCTTTTCCCATGGCGTTGTCGGCAGCCACCATGCCTTCGTGGGAAGCGGCATGGGCCAGCATGATCTTTTCCGGCCCCAGAATGTCCCCGATGGCGTAGATGTTCTCAACGGCTGTCTCCATCTTCTCGTTCACCTCGATCCACCCTTTTTCAGTGGGGGCAAGGCCGGCGTTCTCCAGCCCAAGGTCACCGGAGAGGGGGGATCGGCCAATGCAGACGGCCATTTTTTCCGCCTCCACCCTGGTTTCAGAAACCGATTCGGCCTTTTTGGCATCCATGAACGGCGAGGCGCCAATGGCCGCAGCAACCTTCCCATTTTCAACCGTGGCGCTGTTTACCGTCCTGTCTGTGATGATTTTGATCTTTCGCTTTTTCATCTCCCTCTGGAGGGTCTTGGAGCAGGAGGCATCGACGGCATCCAGGGGAAGCAGCCGGGACATGGCCTCCACAACGGTGACCCTTGCCCCCAGGGCCGACAGGATACAGGCAAATTCGCACCCGATCACCCCTCCGCCCACGATGAGCATGGATTGGGGAACCGCATCGAGGCTCAGCAGGTCGTTGCTGGAGAGGATATGGCTGCCGTCAAAGGGAAAGGAGGGGATATTCAGCGGTTTGGTGCCCGGGGCCAGGATCAGCCGGTCAAAGGGGATCTCATTCTCTTCCCCGTCATCACGGATCACCACGGCCAGATGTTTTCCCCGGATCACCCCCCTGCCCTGCTGGAAATCGATGCGGCTCTTTTTCAGCAGGGAGTGGATCCCCTTTCGCTGGGTGTCGATGATCTTGGTCTTCCGCTCCATGAGGGCTCTCATATCCGGTTCAACCGTTCCGGTGACCTTTACCCCGTAATGATCCGCCTGGCTGAATTGATGAAAGAGGTCAGCCGAGGTTTTCATTATCTTGGACGGTATGCAGCCCCAGTTCAGGCAGGTACCGCCCACATGATTATTTTCAATGAGGGTTACCCGGGCACCGTGGGAGGCCGCCCGGATTGCCGCCACATAACCGCCGGGGCCTGCTCCGATCACAACAACTCTCTGATCTGTCATGGTATCTTCTCCTGTTCACATTCAAAAGCCTGATCACAATTCAGGTCAAGTTCACTGGTTCCGCCCTTCCCTTATAACCGGTACGGCACTTCCGTCCCATGGCCGACGATGAGGATCAAGCCCCCAATCTTAATCGTCCAGGAAGGTTCCTGCCTGGTAGGAACTCCTGACAAAGGGGCCCGAGGCGATCTTTTTAAACCCCGTGGCCCTGGCAAATCGTTTCAGGCTGTCAAAGGCCTCAGGGGAGTAGTAAGCGGCAACGGGCAGGTGCTGCCTGGAGGGCTGAAGGTATTGGCCGATGGTTAAAAAGGAGCATCCGTAGCAATAGAGGTCGAGGATCGTCGCCTCCAGCTCCTCCCGGGTCTCCCCGAGCCCCACCATGATACCGGATTTTACCGGAATCCCCATCAGGGAAGCCCTGTAAAGCAGCTCCAGGGACTGGTGATAGTCTGCCTGGGGTCTTGCCGCGGCATACATCGAGGGGACCGTTTCGATATTGTGGTTCAGCACATCCGGCCCGGCCTGGATCACCGTGTTCAAGGCGTTCGCATCCCCCTGGAAATCGGGAATCAGCACCTCCACCCTGGTTCCGATTTTTTTAAGCTCGGCAATGGTTTTGGCAAAGTGACCGGCGCCTCCGTCTTCCAGGTCGTCCCGGGTCACCGAGGTGACCACCACATAGTTCAACCCGAGTTTTTCGGCAGCCACTGCGACCCTTTCAGGCTCATCCGGATCCGGCGGGGGAAGCTCCCCGCTGGTGGTGATATTGCAGAACCGGCAGTTCCTGGAACACTGGGACCCAAGGATCATGAAGGTTGCCGTCTGGTTGGAAAAACACTCCCACATGTTGGGGCAGTTTGCCTCCTGGCACACCGTGGTGAGCCTGGCGGTTGACAGCAGGTTTCTCACCTTCTCATACCCGGGGCCCACGGGAAGCTCTCGTTTCAGCCAGGCCGGTTTTTTTGTTTTAAATCCCATGAATCACACCGTCTCCCATTGTCTGATCGCGTTGATCATCGTCTCTTTTGCCCGGTCCATGGTGATGGTGTCACCGGAACCGGCCTGTTGTTGCTCCTGTTCAATGGATGTCATGGCAATCCCGGACATGCCGCAGGGGTTTATCCAGGAGAAAGGGGTCAGATCCAGGTTGACGTTCAGGGCGATCCCGTGAAACGACACATGCTTCCGGATGGATAGCCCCACACTACCAAGCTTGCTGCTGTTGACCCATATGCCGTGGTTCTGCCCGCTTCTCTCCGCTGGAACATTGAACTGCCGGGCTGTGCCAAGCATGATTTCTTCCAGGCGGTGGACAAAATCGGCAACCCCGACCTTTGCCCGTTTCAGGTCGACAATGGGGTAGACCACCAGCTGTCCAGGGCCGTGAAAGGTGATGTTGCCCCCCCGCCCGGTCTGGACAATGGGGATGTTTTTTGACCGGAGGAACGCCTCGGACACGACAAGGTTTTCCCTGCCCCCGTTTTTCCCCAGGGTAAATACGGCCGGATGCTCAACAACCAGTACCGTGTCCCTGTCCATGGTCTTACCGATCTTTTTCGATACGATCCGTTCCTGGAGGTCAAAGGTTTGCTGATAATCCATCCGGCCCAGATCAAAAATTTCCATGGCGGTTGTCTTCATTGCCACACTGCGGCAGGACTGCCGGAGAACTCTGTTCCAGGGCAAGAACTGCCGCCTCCTTTCACTGATGGTATT
>DATFJZ010000372.1:0-4607 GCA_035268945.1 Desulfobacteraceae bacterium
CTCCCAGGTGAGAAGATACAGGATGAAAAGGGCAGCTGGACAATAAAAAAGGAACTGCCATGACACCTTTAAGGGAGTTATTCACATGCCGGCCCGGGGGCATTGTTTTCTCCTGTTGTTTCCTGGTGCTGGTCCAATGCCTTGCCGGTGGGTGTTTCACTGCAGAGGCAGCAGAAAAGAGCATTGAACAGCTGCTGAACCCGCCGGTCCAGATCACCTCCCGGACCGATGCCGTGCTGGATATGGCGGTTTCCCCTGACGGGCGTCATATTGTTTATGTCAGCGGCGAGGACAACCCCACCACCCTCTGGCTGGCATCCGCAGATCCGGATGTGGTGGTTCTGCCTGAAAAACTAAAAGGCGGGCCGTCGGTGAAATCATCCCCGGCAATATCGGCAGACGGGAGATATGTAGCATATGTGGACAGGGACGTTGATGTAAAGGGCGATATCTGCATCATGGACCTGGAAGATAAAAAGGCTGCCCCCATGCGCCTGACCGGCCGGGAAACCGAAGACGGGGGGCCCTGTTTTTCCTCCGACGGCCGTTTTCTCTACTTTCACCAGGCAAAGGGCAATGGTGTTCGTACCCTTTTTGTCATTGACCTGGAAAAAGAGCGCCCGCGCCCCATGCCGGTGAACACCGGCGGGGATGCCATGTTCTGCGCCATTTCCCCGGACAGCCGGAAAATCGCCTTTGTCTCTGCAAGGGATGACGCCTCCGGTGATCTTTTCATTTTCAACACCGGGACCCGTACCGTGCGCCGGCTGACCAGCGGCCCGGCCATTGACATGTTTCCCCGGTGGCAGGAAAACAGCCGCACCCTTTACTTCTCCAGAATCGGCTCGGATACAAACGGCGACAATCAGCTGACCCCCCAAGACAACACGGTGATCTTCAGGATGGAGACGGATCAACTTACCCCCCGTCCCCACCCGGTGACCCCATTGAACCAGGTGTCATTTAAACCCTTTGCCGCAGGGGGCAGGCTCTATTTTCTCTCCAGTAAAAGCGGGGTCAGCAACTGCTGGGCACTGCCGGAAGAGGGGTATATCCCCACCGCCAGAACACCGGAGGAGCAGCTTGCCACCGCCTCAGCCGTTGCCGGCAGAATCCCCTATGATCCGTATAAAACCCTGCTGGCCTATGTCCGGGTCATTGAAACCTTTCCCGATACCCCAAAGGCAAGCGCAAAAGCCGGATACAGGGCTGCCGCCATATTCCAGGAGCTGAATCTTTTGGGGTCGGCCCTGGACGCTTATCAATTTGTACGCAGATCCTACAGAGATACCATGCCGCAATCCGTTCTTGCCGAAATCCGGCAGACAGGCCTCGAATTTCAAATGGCTTTAAACAGCGCCCCCCCTGCTTCACAACAACAGGCGCTCCTTGAAAAAACCCTTGACCGGCTGAACACCATCGCTTCGAGATACCCCGGGAGGATTGCGGCACATGCCCGGATTGAAAGCGTCACCCTGTTATTGACCACCGATCCCGGCCCGGCTGTCCTGTCCAGGGCCATTGAGCGGCTGAACAGGGTGGTTGCCGATGATGGGGCCACGGCTTCCCAGAAAGCACAGGCCCTGTTTCTCCAGGCAGAGATTTACCACCGCACCGCCGGTGGCAGCCAGGCCATTGAGACCCTGCGCCATATCATCCTTCATTATCCAAAAGCGGGCAAATGGGTGGACAGGGCAGTTGAAAGCATCATCGATCATCTCTTGACCAACCTTGCTTATGGGGATCAGGATGAAAAAATCCGGAAACTCAACCTCATGGCCATTGAAAACCGGGACACCGCCCCCTCCCTTGCCATGGGCGCTTTAAACCGCATCGGTGACCTGTATTACCAAGCAGATGATCTGGTCCAGGCCAAGTCGGCCTACAAAAATGTCCTTGACACCTATCGTGTGCTGACCCCCCAGACCGCTGCCGCCCGCCTCTCCCTGGCGGAAATTTTATTCCGGGAGGAACAGTTCCGGGCGGCCATTGACCTGTATGAGCAGGAGATCCGTCTCAGGGAGGCATCGGACCGGATTTACCAGCTTGCCCGCAGGGGGTATATCCGCAAGAACGTATCAGCCGGTGAATTTCTATTCCGTCTGGGAGAGATTCCCTCCGCCCGCAGCCGGTTCAAGGAGCTCATCGATTATGATGACCGGATCGTCCCGGCCCATCGGGGATACATCAAATGTGCCGCGGTTTCCGGGGAGACGGAAAGGGTACTGGCACAATACCGCCAAAAACTGGCAGCCGATGCCACCGACCCTGTCTGGCTCTATTGCACCGGTCTCTGTCTCACCTATTTGAATAGGGAAGAGGCCGTTGCAGAAGCGGGAGAACTCATTCAAAAGGCGATCCGGTTCAACAGCAGCATTGAATATTTCCACCAGACCCTGGGGTATGTGCACGAGGTGCTGGAAACCGTATACGGTAACCCCGGAGAGCTGGAACGGGCATTGATCTCCTTTCAGAAAGCCTATTTTTTAAACGATCATGATGCCAATCCGGAAAATGCCGCCAATCTGGAATTGAACCTGGGCAACAGTTACTACCTCATGGGCCAATACGGAAAGGCCTTTGACTTCTATTCACGGCGACACCACCGGGAGGCTGACTTTTCAACCCCCAAAACAGAGATCGTTTTTTATAAGCGATACGGGGAAAGCGCCTTTCAGAACAATGATATCGAAACCGCCATTTCAGCTTTCACCCGGGCGACGGCATCCATTGAAAGCCATATCGACCCTCTGGCGCCGTCACGGGCCTTTGACCGGCTGAACAGCTATATTAAACAGACCATCATCGCCCCGGCCGGCATGATTGAAACCACAGAACAACTGGCCAAAAAAACCGCTAAGGAGCAGTCCGAACAGAACCTGAGAGCGGCAGCGGTTTCATCAAAAGCCTCCCCGCCGCCATCTCCCCGATGGCTGACCTACAGACAAGAAATGGCGCAGCTCATTGATGACCAGGAGGCCATCAACAAAAGAGCGGCAACCCTTGCCCGCCGATACAACCATGCCGTCAAAGAAATACCGGGGCGACGGCAGGTGGAAGATGCCCGCCGGAACCTTTCCAGCCTCACCCGTCAGATCCGGCAGGCCCTTGATTTTCCCGAGAGACTTGTGGAACTCAAGGCGGAAATATCCGACCGGCTGGCCCTGGCGTATCAGGAAAACAGAAACTGGAAAGAAGCGGCAGCCATGTTTGAACAGGTGTTTTCCATCAACGAAAAAACCAAAAAGTTTGCCAACCTTGCCCGCAACCGGCGATCCGTGGCGTACAACACCTATCAGCGGGCCATCCGCCTCACCGGGGAGCGCCGTATTCGCCTTTTGAAAACAGCGTCCAAGGAGTTCAAAGAGGTGCTCTCCCTCATTGAGTTGTACGGCGTACCGGCACCGGCTGAAAAGCAAAAACAGGCACTGATCGATATCTCCCTGTCCAGCTCACTGGATGAGATGTCTGCCACCCAGGCGGCAAAGGGCTTTTCCAGGGACCAGGAGAAACGGCTGGCGGAAACCTTTATTTCCCGGATTCAACTGGAGCTGGGGAACCTGAAACTGTCCCGGGAGGAGCTTGAAAAACAGCTCATGGCCTACCCTTCACCTGAAACGGTGGGCAACAAAGATCTCTTTGGCGTATCCCTGCTGTACCATCGGGCCGGACTTCTGGACAGCGGAACCGGTGACTTTGCCGGGGCCTTTGAAAACTTCCGCTTTTCCGCCCGGCTCTGCCTGAAGCTGGAAAACCCGGTCAGTGCGGCCACCAATGTAGAAAACATGGCCGCTGCCGGGCAGCAGGTATTGAGCCGTTTTTCCGAGGCGGTGCTGTCGGATTCGCAGCTCCACTCCCTGCAGGCCCTTGACAAACGAACCACCCATCTTCTTTACACCCATAAGGAGATCACCGGCGCTGAAAGGTTGATGGCGTATCACAACCAGATGGGGGTTTTTTATTTTTTTGCAGCAGATCAAAGAACCCGCCCTTCCCCGTCCCTGGGACATGCCGTGGCAACAATAAATCTGCAGCAACTGGCCATGGGGCATTTCACCAGGGGGATCTCTCTTTTTGAAGAACCCATTTCCCGATACCCAAGGCCTCTTGTTGAGACGGCAGCCCGTCTTTACCTCAACATGGCCGCTGCGGTAAGGGAGCTCGGGGACGAAGACGCCGCTGCACTGAATTTTAAAAAGGCCCTGGAACTTTCCCATGCGGGTCTGTTTCCCGACCTGAAATGGCGGGCACTGGCCGGGTTAAACCGTTTGGAACAGGCCCTTAAGGTGTTGGAAACGGTTCCCCTCTCCCGGGCCGGATGCCGTTCCATGGAGATTATCTCAGGTTTTGGCGCCCTTGTTTTTGAAAAACTTGAAAACAATAACGTTGATGCGGCCCTGAACCTGGCTGAAAAGATATCCGAACTTGAACGCTTTAACCGTTTGGCGCCCTTTGTCCGTCCCCAAACCCGCGGGGAAAAGGCGTTTTTTACCAAGCTGTACCCAAGGCTTGAGCAGATCCAAAAATTAAAAAAAGAGCTTGCCCAGGCCAAAGCGGACCGGAAGCCCTTTGTCCAACAGCGCCTTGACAATGAAACCGCACTGCTT
>DATFJZ010000373.1:0-2329 GCA_035268945.1 Desulfobacteraceae bacterium
CAACGCTGGTTGTTTTTGTTGTGATGTCGGGGCCCGTAACCGTAATTCGAATGATACATCGGGGCCGTTTGTTTTATTGGACCACCATGAACAACGTGGTCAGGTATGTGTTCTTGTATGAATCGTCAAAATTGCAATTGCCGGGCCCCTAAAAAAATATTGTCTTGAGGAGCATGGTGATTTGGTGTAACCTGTCAGGACAGGATCATGATGGTTGTTTACAAGAAGCGTGAGACAAGAAACAAGGCGCGATCTTATTCAAGTTGGCTTTGCGTCTACGACCCATGGACCCATGCTTTGTTGTGGCCGTTTCGATGACCATGGACCGGCCATGCCGGTTATACAGATCTGGGATCGGATTTTGACAATAGAAACCGGGGGGTTGATATGAAAGGTGATAACGCTGTCTTTCTTGAGCAGCTGGAGTGGTTTGACGAGACGGGGCATTCTTTTGTGTACCGGCTTCCGGAAAAAGGGTCCGGTGATATCAAATGGGGAGCCCAGCTCACCGTAAGGGAGAGCCAGGCCGCGGTCTTTTTTTACAAGGGAAAGGCCGTAGGGGCTTTCGGACCGGGTCGTCATACACTCAAGACCGCCAACATCCCGATTCTGACCAAAGTGGCAAGCCTGCCCTGGGGATTTCACAGCCCCTTGAGGGCCGAAGTCTATTTCACCAACCTGAAGACCTTTACCAATCTCAAATGGGGCACAAGGGATCCGGTGGCATTCAAGGACCAGAGCCTGGGCCTTGTCAGGCTCAGGGCCTTTGGGGTCTTCAATGTGAAAATCGTCCAGCCGGTGCTGTTCATCAACCAGCTCGTCGGCACCAAGGGGGTTTATACCACCCTTGAAATCAGCGACTACCTGAACCAGGTTGTGATCTCCCGGTTTAACGACCATATGGGAGAGCATTTCAGTTCGATTTTTGAACTCCCCTCAAAGTACGATGAGCTGGCCCAGGGACTTTCCCGGAAGCTGAAGGATGACTTCAGCAGGTTCGGTCTTTTGATGACAGACCTGTATATCAATGCGATCACTCCCCCGCCGGAAGTCCAGCAGGCCATTGACGACAAGAGCCGGCTGGAGGTGTTTGACGACATGAACAAATTGATGAAGATGAAGGCTGCCATGGCAATGGAAAAGATGTCGGAAAACCCGGACGGGGGTGCCGGTGCCGAAGCAGGGGTGGGCATGGGCCTTGGGCTCATGCTGCCGGGGATGTTCGCCGGCCGGTTTTCCACCTCGGATCCAGGCTCCTCCCCTGCGCCGGAACCTGGCCGGCAGTCAGCCGCCTGCCAGGAGTGCGGCAGCGCTATTCCCTTTGATGCCAGATTCTGTCCCCAGTGCGGGCATCAGCAGGTTGTTTTTGAAAAATGTGAAAAATGCCAGAAAAACATCACCCCTGGTGCCAATTTCTGCCCCAGATGCGGGCATCCAACCCGAGAAACGGTGTCCCCTAAATTCTGTGCCAGCTGCGGAACGGAAAATCTGCCCGATGCTGTTTTTTGCAACCACTGCGGAGAGAAACATCAGTTATCAGGTTGAACATCAATGTCCCCAGTGCGGGGCACCGGTTACCCTGGCTGAAGAGACCCTTTTTTTTGTCTGTGGTTTCTGTCGGGTGCGCTCGTGTATTTCCCACCGGGGGGTGTTCCGGTACATGTTTTCGCCCAGGGCAGCACCGCCCCCGGATAGTGACCTGTTCTTCCTCCCCTACTGGCGGTTTAAAGGGGTGAGGTTTTTCTGTTCCCCCGACGGGATCCACCACCGGTTCCTCGATATCAGCCGCAGTGCCCTTCCCGGTCACACCGGCCTTTTTCCCTTGTCACTGGGATTACGGTCCCAGGCCCTGACCCTGGGGCTTGTTTCGGACAAAACCCAGGGATATTTTATCAAGCCCGCGGCCTTCAAAGAGGCCCTCCAGGATCACACCAGCGTTGTTCCACCGGAAATGGACCATGGAAATACCTTTTTTCATGAAGATATCGGCGAGATGACAAGCCTTATCTTTTCTCCGTTCTACAAACACCAGGGCAGGCTTTTTGATGCTGTTTTGAATCAGCCCCTGACAACAGAAGGGGCGGAAGCCTTTGCCGTCCACGAGAATGAACTGTGTCACCCGGCCAAAGCGACGGTTTTTATTCCGGGTATCTGCCCCGGCTGCGGCTGGAATCTTGAGGGCCATTCTGATTCCCTTGCCCTGGTCTGCAGAAATTGCAACTCCCTGTGGCGGGCCCGGGGCAACGGGCTGGCAAAGCTCAGGTTCGGTTTTGCCCTTCCGGGCCAGACGGGTGATGTTTACCTGCCATTCTGGCGGATAGGGGCTGGT
>DATFJZ010000374.1:0-6865 GCA_035268945.1 Desulfobacteraceae bacterium
AGGGCAAAAAGCCCTCCGACGTTCTTGTTCCTGACCGACCAACCGGTGGGGGCGGGGTTATTCTAATCATCCAGGATTTACTCCGAGGTCAGCGGTTGGGCCGGATCAATTCCAGGGTACCGTTAACGCTGCTTTCGGCAAGCAGGGAACGGGCATACTGCTCGGCATCGACCAGCCGCCATTGATTGATGCAGCTCTGGACAGGGTAGAGAAAATGCTGGTTGACGCTGAGTTTTCGGATGCCGATGCCGAGGAAAAAGGGAATGAAGGCCGGTTCCCTTGCCATCTCCCCGCACACGGAGATATCCTTTCCCGCCGCTGTTACGGTTTTTACAATGCGGTGCAGGGCCCTGAGGACCCCGGGATGGTGGGGGGTATAGTAATGGGCAACCCGGTCGTTGCTCCGGTCAGCCGCCAGCATGTACTGGACAAAATCGTTGGTGCCGATGGAGAAAAAATCAGCCTCCCTGGTGAACTCTTCCATGATCTCCACCACGGCGGGCATCTCGATCATCATGCCCATGGGGGGCATGGGCGGGGGCTCTGGCACATCTTCCCCCCGTTTTGCCGCGTTCTCGTTGAACTCCCGGTTCAGCGCTTCATAACACTCCACCACCATTTTCCTGGCCAACCTGAATTCGTCCAGGGACGAGACCATGGGGAACATGATTCTCATTCGAGACTGTGCCCCGGCATCCCAGGCCGCGGCAAGGATCGCCCGGATCTGCTGAATCATGATTTCGGGATAATGCAGGGCAAACCGGATGGACCGCAGTCCCAGCTCGGGGTTGGCCTCACCGGCATTATCAAAATACCCCAGCATCTTGTCCCCTCCCACATCCAGGGTCCGCACCGTCACCTCTTTGTCCGCCATGCCTGAAAAAAGGGTGGTGTACACCTTTGCCTGTTCCACCTCGGTGGGGAAATTGTTGCGAACCAGGAAGGGAAACTCCGACCGGTACAGCCCCACCCCTTTGGCATTGAGGCGGCAGGCGCCGTCCAGCTCACTGAGAAGGTTGATGTTCACCATCAGGTCCACGGCGGTGCCGTCGGCGGTAAGGGTCTCTTCGTCGGGAACCTTGTGGGGCGCTATTCGAGCTGCCATACGTTCCCGGAACTGGGCTTCCACATCGGGATCGGGGTTGCAGTAAACATTGCCCACCTCTGCGTCCACCACCAGAAGGGTCTCCGGAACCAGGTGCAGCAGGGAGGTGTCGTCGGCGGTGACCATGGGCAGCTCCAGGGAACGGGCAAGGATGGCGGCGTGGGAGGCGGTGCCGCCGCCGATGAGAACGATGCCGGCAACCCCTTTCATGGCGAACAAAACCGCTTCCGAAGGAAGAAGGTCCCTTGCGATGAGGATGCGCTCCTGGTGGTCACCGTTTTCCTCCCTGCCACTCCTTAAAAGGTTCTCCAGAATGCGGATGGAAATGTCCTCCACATCGGCGACCTTTTCCCTGAGATACTCGCTGGGGCTGGAACCGAACAATTTCATGTATTTTCTGGCAACGGTGAGGACGGCGGACAGCGCGCTGCTGCCCTGGCGGGTCATCTCTTTCATCTTAACGGAAAACCCCTTGTCCTTGAGAATCATGATATGGGCATCAAAGATCAAGGCTTCTGCTTCCGGCAGCCGCTTTGAGACTTGCTGTTCCAGGGTTTCGATCTCTTCAACGGTCTTTTCGATGGCCGCCTCAAGGGCATCGATGCCAAGCCGTTTGTCATGGACCATGGGCTGGCCGCTTCTCAACTGTTCCAGCAGGGGATTTTTTTTGGGCAGGAGGGCCCTGCCAAGGGCGATGCCCCGGGAGACCGGCCGGGCGGGAAAAACCCCCGGCTTCCCCGGCTGTTCCATGGATCGCTCCGGAAGAAAAAGAGACGTACCACCCCCGGCGGAGGTACTCTCTTTTTCTTCAAGGGAGAGCAAAACCTTTGCGTTTTCGATGAGAACGGCCAACTGGGAAGCGATGGAGCGCAGCACCATGGCCTCGTTCCTGGAAAAATTCTGCCGGGCCCGGCGCTGGACAACCATTACGCCGATGTTCTGCTGACCCCGGAGAATGGGAATGGCCAGGAAGCATTCAAACGCCTCTTCCAGGGCCGCTGGAAAATACTTGAAATCGGGATTTTCACTGGCCCGGTCCTCAAGAACCATCTCCCGGTCGGCCATGGCCTTGCCCACAAGCCCCTGGCCGATGGCCATCTTCACAACGCCCACGGAATCGGGGTTCAACCCCTTGGTGGCCTGGAGCACAAGGGTTTTACCCTGGTGATCCAGCAGATAGATCGAGCAGACCTCTGCCTTGAGATGTTCCGCCACCAGCCCCACACACCGCTTAAGGATCATCTTCGTATCGGACAAGCCGGCGAGCAGGGCAAACATCTCCCCGGCATCGCACAACAACTTTAAGTGGTCATCGGTTTTCATAATGCTCTCTGTCAGGCTCCTTTTCCCCAACGGTTATTCGCTGCCCGCTGCCTGGAACGGCTGGGCAGGCAATGCTCTTGTCAAATAAACAATACCACAGATCTGATCCCATGGGTAGTTAGGATCACAAATTTTATAAGCTGAACGTAATTACTTGCCCTTTAACTCATCTACCGCGTTGCACCAAAGGCCCAATAGGTCTGCTATTGAGCCTTTGATGCGCCTTGTATATGAGCCAAAGTTCGGCGTAATTCCTGTTCACCTGATTTCATCTGTGATCCTTAGAATTGCTGCGAGGAGGATAAACCGTTTGACAAACCTCCGGGAAAAATGGTCTTATGGAAAAATCAAAACGAACATCCATGCCACGGAAGAGCTGGTGTGGCCCAGGAACCAACAGATTTTACCAAAACACCCCGCCCCTTCCAATCTACTCGTTCCACTGCCCTGCAGAGATATTCGGTCCAGGGGACGAGCCGGAAGAGGGACGGTGCCCGAGGGGCTGAAAGGAGTTTGTGTGATACTGGTTATCGGCGAAATATTGTTTGACGTTTTCCCCTCCTATCGCAGGATAGGCGGAGCCCCCTTTAATGTTGCCTTTCACCTGAAAAAACTCGGATGCACCGTGCGGTTCATTTCCCGGGTGGGAAGGGATGAACAGGGAGAGGAGATTGGCCGTTTTCTAAGCCACCACGGGTTTGACACCAAGGATCTCCAGGTGGATACCGACGCACCCACAGGCCGGGTGAATGTCCTGCCCGACCATGGTGGCGGACACCGGTTTGAAATCCTCGAGAACCGTGCCTTTGACGCCATCGAATACACCCCGGGCCTGGAGGAACTCCTGGCAAGCTCCCCGGAACTGATCTGTTTTGGAACCCTTGCCCAGCGAAGCCCGGAGGGCACTTCTCTCATGGCCCGGGTGATGGATGCGAAAAACGAGAAGACAAAGGCCTTTTGCGACCTCAACCTGAGGGAGAACTGCTACTCACAAAAAACCATTGGCGCCTCACTCCAGTGGTCGGACAGGATAAAACTCAACCGGGAAGAACTGTTCACCCTGTTTCCCGGCACGGTTGAATCCTCGGCCACCACACTTGTCCACAGCCTCATGGCGGATTACCGCCTTGAAACCGTCATCCTCACCAGCGGAGCCAACGGCAGCGAATGGTTTTCCCCCCACACCAGCCACCAGATCCGCCCTTCTTCCCACTTGTCCGTCATGGACACCGTTGGTGCCGGCGATGCCTTTGCAGCCATGGCCGTGGCCTGCATGACAAAAAAGATCCCTGCAGCAAAGGCCATCACCCTGGCCCACGCCTTTGCCTCAAGCATCTGCACCATCAAGGGAGCCCTTCCGGCCAGCGACGATTTTTACAGCGATTACAGAAAGACAATGGAGGCATATGATGGAGGGTAAGCGCTACATACAGATGTTCAGCATCCACGGACTGGTCCGCGGCCACGACATGGAACTGGGTTTTGACGCGGACACCGGCGGCCAGGTGAAATATGTGATTGAAATGGGCAGTGCCCTGTCCAGAAATCCCCTTGTGGACCGGGTGGATCTCTTCACCCGCCTGGTCTCGGACAAGTCGGTTTCAAAAGACTACAGCCATCCCCTGGAACAGGTGACGGATAAATTCCGGATTGTCAGAATCCAGTGCGGCGGCAGGAAATACATGAGAAAAGAACTGCTCTGGCCCTTCCTCGACGAGTTTGTGGACAAGACCATCAAGTTCATCAAAAGGGAAAAACGCATTCCCCACCTCTTCCACGGCCACTATCCCGATGGCGGCTATGTGGCCAAGGAGCTTGCCCGGGTTTTCGCAATACCCTTTGTCTATACCGGTCACTCCCTGGGACGAGCCAAAAAGGAACAGCTCTTGAATGACGGCTACACCGGGGACCAGCTCAACAAACAGCTAAGGCTGGATTTTCGCATCAAACAAGAAGAAAGCATTCTCAAACAGGCCGATCTTGTGGTGGCAAGCACCCACCAGGAGGTCAAGGACCAGTACGCCATGTACCGCAACGGCACCCTGCCCCGGTTCAAGGTGATTCCGCCGGGCATCGACATCCACCGGTTCGAGCCCTATTACCACGATATCCTTCCCCAGGCCACACCCAGTGAAGAGTCCCTCCATGCCAAGGCCTCTCTCATCGAGGAGCTGAACCGGTTTTTCCAGCAGCCGGACAAGCCCCTGGTCCTGGCCCTGTGCCGGCCGGACAAGCGAAAGAACATCCAGGGACTGATCAAGGCCTACGGCGAAGACCTGGAGCTGCGCTCCATGGCCAACCTGGCAATTTTTGCCGGCATCAGAAAAGATATCTCCCAGAAAGAGGAATCGGAAAAAAATGTGCTGACCCGGATGCTTCTGCTCATGGACAAGTACAACCTTTACGGCAAAATGGCCATCCCCAAAAAACATGACTTTGAGCACGAGGTGCCGGAACTCTACCACATCGCCGCCGAGAGGCGGGGGGTGTTTGTCAACGCGGCACTGACGGAACCCTTCGGCATCACCCTCCTGGAAGCCTCCACCACCGGGCTTCCCATCGTGGCCACCAATGACGGCGGCCCCTGCGATATTGTGGAAAACTGCCAAAGCGGGCTGCTGGTGGACCCCACAGATACCGAGGCCATTGCCCGGGCCGTCAAGGAGATCATCACCCGGGAGGAACAATGGCATCTTTTTTCAAAGAACGGTATCTTGAACACCCGGAAATGGTACACCTGGGAGAGCCATGCCGAAACCTATCTCCAGGATATCAATACCCTCTGTGACCAATACCCTTCCCCCAATGTGACAACGGCCTCTCCCACCGATCCCATGGGCAGACGACTGACCCGGTTGAAGGGGCTGATGGTGACGGACATCGACAACACCCTCCTGGGAGGAGAGACGTCTGACCTGCAGCGGTTGATCTCCCTGCTGGAAAAAAAACAGGAGGAGATGGGGTTTGCCGTGGCAACGGGGAGATCCCTCACTTCTGCTGCAGCCGTGCTCAAAGAAAACAACATCCCAGCACCGGATGTGATCATCTCATCCGTGGGAAGCGAGATCCATTACGGACCCTCCCTCCTGGAGGACAGGGGGTGGCAAACCCACATATCGAGGAACTGGGACCGGGAAAAAATCGTTTCGGTTCTCAAGGCCTTCGACTTTCTAACCCCCCAGGAGGAGAGTGCCCAGAGAACCTGTAAAATCAGCTACACCATGGCTCCGGGCAAGGACCGGCTGGCTGAAATCCACAATGCCCTCGTCAAAAACAGGTGCCACTACAATCTTATCTATTCCCACGAAGAATACCTGGACATTCTTCCCTACCGCGCCTCCAAGGGAAAAGCCCTGCGCTATTTAAGCTATAAATGGGAAATCCCCCTGAAGCGGTTCCTGGTGTTCGGGGATTCGGGCAATGACGAAGAGATGCTCCGGGGAGAGCCTTCTGCCGTGGTGGTGGGCAATTACAGCCCGGAGCTGGAACATATGAAATCGGCAAGAAAGGTCTATTTTGCCACCGAACACCATGCCGGCGGCATGATGGAAGGTATGGTCCATTACGGTTTCATGGACAGATTTAAGGAAGGCTCACACCATGACAATTAGAAACAAGGTGCACCTCATCACCTATCCGGACAGCCTTGGAAAAAACCTGCCCGAACTTCACTATGTGCTTCGCAAATACCTTGATCAGGCCATAAGGGGTGTCCATCTCCTCCCCTTTTACCCCTCTTCGTCGGACCGGGGTTTCTGCCCCCTCACCTATGACGAGGTGGACCCGGCCTTTGGCACCTGGGACGATGTGGAGAAGATCGGACAGGATTTCGACCTGGTCATCGACTTCATGGTCAACCACATCTCCCGTCAGTCACTCTTTTTCCAAGACTATGTGGAAAAGGGCCAGGCCAGTGAATATGCTGACATGTTTCTCAGTTTCAACAAACTGAAACCCGACGGCTGGGTGGAACAAAAAGACCTTGAAAAGGTGTACACACGAAAGCCCAGGCCCCCCTACATGGTATTGGAACGGGCCGACGGCTCCCTGGAAAAAATCTGGTGCACCTTTGACTACGAACAGATCGATCTCGACTACACCGCCCGGAAAACCCGGGAGGTGATGCGAAAATTCCTCATCCGTCTTGCAAGGACCCGGTCCAAGATGATCCGGCTGGACGCCATCGGCTACACCACCATGGAACTTGGCACCTCCTGTTTCTTTATAGAGCCCCAGATATGGCGGATGCTGGACTGGTGCAGGGATTTTGCCGAGGCCTTTGACACGGAGATCCTTCCGGAGGTGCACGAGCACTATTCTTACCAGCTGAAGCTGGCCGAAAAGGGGTACCGGTCCTACGATTTTTCTCTCCCCCTGCTGGTGCTCCACGCCCTGTACAACCACACCAACACCCACCTGATCCACTGGCTCTCCATC
>DATFJZ010000375.1:0-2538 GCA_035268945.1 Desulfobacteraceae bacterium
GCCGGTGCTTGACAACGACAGCCGGGTACTGGGGTTTCTCTTTTTGTTCAGGGATTTGACCCAGCTGAAACAGCTGCAAAGAGAGATCGAAACCACCCGACACCTGGCCGCCATCGGCAAACTGGCCGCCGGGGTTGCCCACGAGATCCGCAACCCCTTAAGCTCCATCAAGGGGTTTGCAACCTACCTGATGAAACAGCAGAAAGAGGGCCATAAAGACAGGAAGACGGCAGAGATCATGGTGCAGGAAGTGGAACGGATCAACCGCTCCATCACCCAGCTTCTCGAATTTGCCAAGCCCGTTGCCGTTGAAACAAAACCGGTGAACATCAACGATATGATAGTTCACTCCCTGGCACTGGTGCAGCAGGATCTCGACCGAAAAGCCGTCAAAGCCGTTGTCAGACTCCACACAGAAAAAGAGGTGTTTCCAACGGATCCCGACAGGATCAGCCAGATTCTGCTCAATCTCTACATCAATGCCGTCCATGCCATGGACGTTTCGGGGGAACTTGTGGTGGAGGTGTCTGACGGCAAACGGCAAACGGATCTTGAGATCCGCGTCACCGACAACGGCTGCGGCATTGACGGCGACCATCTGGAGGATATTTTTGACCCCTATTTCACCACCCGGCCCACGGGCACAGGGCTGGGGCTCTCCATTGTGCACAAGATTGTCAGCAACCTCAGGGGAAGCATCCGGGTGGAGAGTGAAAAGGGCAAAGGCACCACCTTTATCATCACCCTGCCCGGTTCACCCCAGTGACCATCAAAGGGGCTTGATCATGACACCGGCTGCACAGCGCCAGGATCAGGCCTGCGTTATGATCATGCCCATGAAAGGATAACTTATCATGCAGAACAGAATACTTGTGGTGGATGATGACACCGCCCATGCAACAATGCTTGAAACCCTGATATCCGACTGGGGCCATGAAATCCACCTGGCCGATGACGGGGATACCGGGGTTGCCATGGTGAAGGCCCGCCCCTTTGACCTGGTGCTCATGGACATGAAAATGGTCAAGATGTCCGGCATGGACGCGTTGCGGCTGATCACCGAATACAACCCCTCGCTGCCGGTGATCATGATGACCGCCTATTCTTCCGTGGACACGGCGGTGGATGCCCTGAAATCAGGGGCCTATGACTACCTGACCAAACCCCTTGATTTTGACAAGCTCAAGCTGACCATTGAAAGGACCATGGAGAGCATCTTCCTGAAAACGGAAAACAGGTCCCTCAAAGACCAGCTGACAAAAGGAAACCTCCAGCACGGTATCATCGGCAAAAGCCCAGTCATGGCAAAACTGCTGGACACCATCCACATGGTGGCCCCCACCGATGCCAACGTGCTTGTCACCGGCGAATCCGGCACGGGCAAAGAGCTGGTGGCATCGGCCCTCCACGAAAACAGCCCCAGAAAGAACAGCCCCTTTGTCCGCATCAACTGCGCCGCCATCACCGAGCCCCTTCTGGAATCGGAATTGTTCGGCCATGAAAAAGGGGCCTTTACCGGTGCCGAGAGAAAAAGGGCCGGGAAATTCCAGAAAGCCCACCAGGGAAGCATTCTTCTGGATGAAATCGGTGAGATGAGCCTTGCCGTGCAGGCAAAGCTCTTGCGGGTGATCCAGGAAAAAGAGGTGACCCCGGTGGGAAGTGAAAACAGTGTCCAGGTGGATGCCCGGGTAATCGCCTCCACCAACCGGGACCTCAAGGCCATGGCGGAAAAAGGCGAGTTCCGTTTTGACCTCTACTACCGCCTCAACGTGGTGACCATCGAGGTGCCCCGCCTGGCCCGGCGCAGTGAGGACATCCCCAGGCTGGCCCTCTCGTTTTTACACACCTTTGCCGAAAAAAACCGCCGGACCATCAAGGGGTTCTCCCCCAATGCCATGGATGCAATGATCCGGTATCCATGGCCGGGCAATGTCCGGGAGCTGATGAATGCCGTGGAACGGGCGGTGGTCCTTGCGCGGTCCGACTATATCAGCCAGCAGGACCTCTCGTTCATCATACCGGAGGACCCGGACCCGCCGGGCCTGGCCGCCGGCATGGAAAACATGCCCCTGTCCAGGGTCGAAGAAAAAGCGGTGCTCACCACCCTGGCATCTGCCGGGGGCAACAGGAGCGAAGCCGCCAGACGGCTTGGCATCACACGCAAGACCCTGTTGAAAAAACTCAAGCAATACGGGGCAGCCGAATAATTCAAGGATCACGCAGAATACCCGGGTAAAGAATGCCGTAAGCATTGAAGCTGCTTGTGACCGTGAGCCGGATCGCCAGAAACACGGTGATGGCGGTTCCTGAAAAAATGGCGATCATGATGGCGATCTGATACTTGATGGCGGTAAAAGGGTCGGCTCCGGCAAGAATGACGCCTGTCATCATGCCGGGCAAAGACACCAGGCCGATGGTTGCCATGGAGGCGATGGTCGGGGCAAGGGCGGATCTGAGCGCATCCCGGAAAAAAGGAGTCACCGCTTCGACCAGCGCAGCCCCGTATGCCAGTGACTGGTGGTAGGCTTTTTCGTTTTT
>DATFJZ010000376.1:0-6326 GCA_035268945.1 Desulfobacteraceae bacterium
CCACTGGTCCTCAAACAGCTTGATTTTCTTAACGCATGGCAGGGCAAAAAGCCTTATCTCCTTTGGTTCTCAATGTTCCTGACCGACCAACCGTTGAGGGCTCTTAATCGGTTATCTCAGAAAAAACTGGATCATCGAGTATAAGTTATTTTCACTTGCTGCCTAAAGAAGAGAAAGGGAAAAAAGGGCCAGGTTTCCGGACATATGGATCACCACAGGCGCGGCGAGGCTGTTGGACCGCTCAAAGGAAAGGGCAAAAACAAGCCCGCCAATCACCTGGACAACCGGTACCCCGCCGCCCTGACAATGGAGAGAGGCAAAGACAAGGGTGGAGACCACCACTGCCGATGCCACACCGTACTGACGCAAAAACCGATGGAGAACACCTCGAAAGTATAGCTCTTCGGCAAGGGGGGCGATCACTCCCCCTGTCAGAAAAAAGAGGAGCAGATCGGTTTGGGGCAGAGAGCTGCTCACCAGGGTCAGGGGATTGATGCCAAACAAAAAAAGGATACCGCCGATGGCCACAACAACCGTACCAAACACCAGGGACCAGACGGCCCCTGTTTGGATGCCATGGAACAAGGTTGCTTTTGAAACCCCGGCAAACCGGGCACCGCCGGGAACGCTGTACAGGAAACCGGCCAGCAGTATGATCTGCACAAGGCGGATGGCTGCCGTTGCGGCCAGGGGGCTGTCAAAGGGCAGGGGGAAAAAGGCGGCCATTTCACAGCCTAGCACAATCAAGGTTGCCCCAAGAAAGAGGTCAAGCCCCTTTTTTCGATCAGCCACGGCCATCGTTTCCTTCCCGGCAGTGCCTCAGGGCGTTCAGGGCGTAGCGCTGTTCGTACCAGTGACCGCTTCGCCGGATGATCTCTTCGAAAAACCCTGCCGTTGTTTCCCAACAGCCTGAACTGGCCAGGGCCCTTATGGCGGCACACCTGACATTGAGTGCCGGATCTGCCGCCAGAGCCATTAAAAACGCCCTGTTTTTCCTGCTGCCA
Source organism: Desulfobacteraceae bacterium (assembly GCA_035268945.1). Classification (GTDB taxonomy): domain Bacteria; phylum Desulfobacterota; class Desulfobacteria; order Desulfobacterales; family Desulfobacteraceae; genus DATFJZ01. Next base: position 1,005 of record DATFJZ010000376.1, read on the forward strand.
GGGGAGTTCGCCAGGACATTGGCCATCCAGTACCGTTCTGCCGTGGATTTTTCCGCCAGGGGCTGTTGAAAATAGAAGGAAATACGTGAGGCCGGACGCCCAGTTCTTGAAAAACGCCGCAGGGCATAAATCCTGATGCGGCTCTTTTCCGATGCCAGCATGGTTTCGATCTTATCAGAATCCATGGAGGGGTTCAGATAAACCATGACCGCCAAGACCATCATCACCATCAAAAGCCCCGACAGAAAAAGGGCTGTTTTCCTCCCTGCCACCCGTGTGCAGCCAAACAGCAAAACGGTAAATATCCCCGCATAACAGACCAGGGGCAGGGCCGCCACAAGCCCGGCAAAGCAGAGCAGTCGCAGAAAGGCCATTGTATCAGTTTTCTCTGAAAATTCATCTATGGGGGTCAGGGGATCATCCAGGAAAGCCTCCAGGGAGAGGGAGACAACCGTTTTCTTTTTGTTTTTCAGCCAGAGCCTTCCGTTACCGGCAAACGCCACAACCATCAAGGCCCCTGGCCTGTTTTTCGCTGCCACCCAGCCCCGTTTTTCAAGCATCCCCACCAGCCGTTTCCGGCCTGGTATCGCCGGGTCCACCCAGACCGGTTTGATCTGTTTCTGCAAGGGGGACACCACGGCCTGGCTGGCATGGAGGGTATACCGGTAGTAAAAATCGTTGATCACCGTTCCTGGCCGGTTGGACAGGAGCAGATAGTCCCGTGTTTTTAAAAACAGGGAAGGACCGGAAAAAAACAGAACAAGGGCAATGCAAAGAGAGAGACTGCCGCCAAGGACCAGGGAGAACCACATCCCCTGTGCTGTTGAGAAAAACCGGGGTCGGAACACCAGAACCGACCCAAGGCTCAATACCAGGGCAAGGGTGACACCCCCTGTGGCCGTGATGAACAGGCTGCCGTAAAAGGCCGGCAAAATTTTTGCCAGGGAAGGCTGCACACGGGCGTTGGGCACGACCAGATGTCCCTGCCGGGCCAGCTGGGTAAGGGTTTCAAGCAGGTCTTGGTTGGACAGATAGACGAGAAAAAAGGAAAAGAGCTGAAACCCGGCAAGGGTGACAACAAAAACAAACAGGGGTTTTTTCATTGGAGACAAGACCGTTCCGGAACGGCTTCCGGGTCATGCACGGGTAGGCTTATGGTAAAAACGGTGCCTTTTCCCCGGTGACTTCTCACCCGGATATCCCCACCGTGCTGCTGGATGATGCCGTATCCCACGGAGAGGCCCAGTCCCGTGCCCTGGCCCACCGGCTTGGTGGTGAAAAACGGGTCGAAAATTCTCGACAGGTTCTTTTTTTCAATCCCCTTGCCGTCGTCCTTCACCAGAATCAACACCTTCTTCTCAAGGGTCTTCCGGGTGGTGATATTGATATGACCAGTGCCCTGGGCGGCGTGGCAGGCATTGATCAGAAGATTCACCATGACCTGGGAAAGCTCCTGTTCATTGCCTGTAACAAAGAGCCCCTCCTTTGTGTAAGGGGAGAATGTCATTTCAATGTTTCTGAAATCCGAGTGGTTGGATAAAAAATTGATCACATCCTCGACCATGTCGTTGATGTGAACAAGGGTGTGGCTGGAAGAATCCTTCCTGGCAAAAGCGAGCAGATCCGATACCACATTCCTGCAGTTTTTCACATGTTTTTCAATGGTTTCCAGGTCCTCTCGATGGTCACCAGCCTGCTTCAGCAAAAGCTGGGTGTACCCGAGAATAATTCCCAGGGGGTTGTTGATTTCATGGGCCACTCCGGCGGAGAGCTCTCCTAGGGCGGCAAGCTTGTCTGCCTGGGCGATCTGCTGTTCCATCTGCCGTTTTTCGTTGATGTTCTTGATGATAAAATGGTAGGTTTTTTCACACCCAAAGGCACCGTAATCAACACCGCCTGTGATGATCACCAGAAGGGTTTCCTTGTCGGGGCGCAAAAAATGGACCTCCTCGTTTAAAATAAAATCCTCGGCATGGATTTTCCCCCGCACCTGTTCCCACTCATTGGGATCCGCAAAAAAAGAGCCCATGGTCATTTTTTCCATGATCATCTGATCCCGCTGGTAACCGGTAAGTTCAATGCCTGCCGGATTGATCTCCATGACCCTGAAGCTGCTGTCCGAAACAATGATGGTGTCCAGGGACTGTTCAAAGATTCTCCGGCATTTGTGTTCGCTGCTGGTCAACCGTTCCGTCCGCTCCACGACCTTGTTTTCCAGGGTCTGGTTCAGGTGCATCAGGTCCAGGTGGGTCTTTTCGAGTTTTTTCCTGCCGGCAAGGATCTTTTCGTTGATCTTCCAGGTCTGGTTGAAAAAAATGGTCACCAGGGCCACCAGCATGAACGATGCGGTGTTGATACTCCCCGAATAGGCGCTGATGGCATGCCAGAGGTCGGCATTGGCCGTAAGAATCAAAAACTGCCGTAAAATATGGCCAAAGGACCTGGACAGGGCAAACAGGATAAACCCCATGCTGATCCACAAAAGGTAGAGAAAAACAGCGTTGTCACCGTCCATCTCCCGAAGCCGCCTCGCCTTGTAAAGGGCCATGAGGGCAAAGACCACCATGGCCACGGAACCGAGAACATCCACTGCCAGTACTGGCAAAAAAGACACAATCATAAAGGTTCTTCACCCCCTTTACGTCGCTGCTCGTTGACAAGGGCGGAAAGACCTTTGTAAAAAAACACCATGGCCGGCACACAGAGGAGGTGGTCCAGCTTGAGAAAATAGTAGAACAGGGTAAGTGCAACAGAATCGGTGGCCGAGACGATTTTCATTTTACCGAAAGAGACGATCTCGATGCCAACGGCGTTGATCTGGTTGTCCAGGAAATGGGCCGCTATTACATCAAGGTTCCACAGAATAAACACCAGGGCCGAATATTGAATAAGGCGCCACCCTTTCTGGGTGTGCAACCCTTTTCCTGTAATGGTAAAGATAAGGGCTACCATGGAAAAAAGAAAAAAGAGGTGGCCCATCTGGTGGATGATAATCCCTTCGGAATTTTGGTGCAGCTGGGTTGCATAACCCATTTCAGGCAGGAGAAACACTGCTGCAATGACAATCAACGGGAGACGTTTACAAAACAGCTCCAGGCTGATCACACTCTTTTTCTGCATCTTTTTTCAACAAACCCCTTTTCAATAAGGCAAAAACAACAAAGGAAACCAGCAGACTGATGATATACCAGAACAGGGAGCTGATGTTCACGGAAACCAACCCCCCCAGGGAAAAAGAGAAGACCCACTCTTTCCCGAAACGGTCCAGAAGGATCTCCGGCGTATACACCGTTGTGACGTGGGCCGCCACTAGAAGAATGGGAAGCACATTGGTAATAAAATTCTTCAGCAGTCCTTCGAAAAAAAAGTCGTAGTAGACCCTGTTCAACTCGGCTTGGTCGATATTTCTGGCAAGGCGCTTCCCCTTTTCCCTGTCGGGAAGCTGCCCCGCCTCTTCCCGGATACGCTTCCAGTGCTCAAATTCGTTTTTCAGCCGTGTATACCTGCCGGTGACGTAGAACCGTGTTGTGATTCTTGTCAGGCCCACGGTTAAAAAGGCAAGGAGGAAGATCACAAAACCGGGACCGAAAACCTCCAGGGGAGAGAAGAGATGGTCCAGAAAAGCAACGGCTTGCTGGAGAAAGCGATGGATCCCCCACCACACCTTGTCAAGATAATAGTCCATAAAGTTGTCCTGAAGGAGGTACAGGCCATGGCCTCTCCCCCTCGTGTCACATTTTTTGGTCTTTCATATAACCCACATGAGCAGGGTGCTCACAACAAAGATAGAAAGTCAAATTAGAGGCAGCCGGTTCGGGGTTTTGCCCGTAGCGGTTTTGAGCGGCAGCTGTGAGCACGGATGCTCAAGACAGCTGCCGCTCACCTCGGAGCAGCCCATGGACGGGCTGTGAGAATGAGCGTAGGGCAAAACCCCGAATCGGCTGCCGGCGCACCACGACTTTCATATAAACATACATGGCAGTCACCTCTGCCACAACAAAAATTGAAACTCTAATCATTCCAGTGTTTTGGACGGAGTTTCATATAAAAAATAGGTAAAGTGTCCCTGTATTTCTTGTCTCCCCCGGGTGAACCCTATTGTCTGGATTCACCCGGCGGGAGACACGCTTCATTTACGAATGACTCCGGCTATATCCAGATTTCAATCTTGAAAAACCGGAAGAACAGGAAAAACAATGTCAGGGCCAGAACCACTTTCAAGGTCATCTCCGAAAAGAGCTTCTGGGCACGGCTGCCGATCATCCCGCCGGCAAACCCGCCGATGATGATGGAGATGGCAAGGGTCATGTCAGGCAGGTACCCTGTCATGAGATATCCGATGAAGGAACCGATACTGGAGAAGCAGGTGCCGATGAGGGAGATGGGCACGGCAACATACATGGGAAGGGCGCCCAGGGAGGTCATTGCAGGTACCAGGAGGAAACCGCCGCCGATACCAAAAGACCTGGAAACCACACCGATGGCAACACCCAGCAGGGCAAAGAGCAGAGGGTTGATCTTGAACTCTTCGCCCCAGAATTTAAAGCGGTAGTCCATGAGGCCTGTTTTGACCGGTTCGATGCTGCCCATGGTTGCGGCACGGCCCTCGGCCTTGGCCTTGGCCACCTCATCGTTGAACTTCTTGGTCATGGCCTTGATGTTTTTCCGTTTCTCCATGGCAGCCGGCATCATCTCCCTGACGGTCTTGATGCCCATGATCACAACCAGGATGGCCAGCCACTCCTTGTACGCCTTCATGGGCAGAACGGCCGACGCATACTTGCCAAGCCAGATGGAGCCGATGAAGATACCCACGCCAAAGGAGAGCCCAATGGGCCAGGCGACCCGTTTTTCAACCTTGGCGTATCGGTAGAAGGAGCCCAGGGGAGAAAACAGGGTCAAAGCGATGTTCGAGGGTTTCAACACATTGGCCGCATTGATGCCCACAGGTCCCATGGTGTTGACCACGAGCACCTGGAAGGCGGCCATGAGCATACCACCGGCGGCGCCGATCATGGAGAAGTAAGCCCCCACGAGGATGGCCCCGATGACAATCCACAGGGGGTTCATGTAACGGAATCCCTTGGAGAGCCAGAAGCCGTTCTTTTCAATTTTGAAATCCCCTGCCTTGTCACCGTTGACATACACGTCAAAACCGGTGTCCGGCGGGGTGTGGCGGTAGGATTTAAAAGAAGCGGTAAATTCGCCGGTGGATTTGTCAAGATCGACGGAGGTGTTCTCGTCCCAGTAATTGCCGCTGCTCTCATCACCGATGACGGTTCGGGAAAAGATAACCACCTTTCCCCGCCGGTTGCCTTCCTT
>DATFJZ010000377.1:0-2736 GCA_035268945.1 Desulfobacteraceae bacterium
CCACTGGTCCTCAAACAGCTTGATTTTCTTAACGCATGGCAGGGCAAAAAGCCTTATCTCCTTTGGTTCTCAATGTTCCTGACCGACCAACCGTTGAGGGCTCTTAATCGGTTATCTCAGAAAAAACTGGATCATCGAGTAAAAGAGATCGGCCATTCGAAAGGGGGGTCAATGACAGCATTCCAAACAACTGCAATGAAACGAAGGAGAATCGGCAACTCCTCTCCTGGATTCGGAATCCCGGAAAGGAGAGCCGCAATTTTATGAAATACTATTGGTGGCCACTCCAGGTGATACTGACATGTGTCTCGGCTTTTTTCCTCTTTTTCGGGATTGACCTGTTAAGGGGAGCTTACGGCCTTAACAACCCATTCAACTTTATTATGACCTTTTTTGCCGCATCCCTGATGATCCTGATCAGCATCACCCTGCTGGCCGGTTTCATCGTCAAGATGGTCCGGGTTTACCGGCAGATCGAGATCAACAAACAAGAAAAACGATGATTCTATGACACTTCTATGCAGCTGCAAATCCATCGAAAAATCCTTTGGGGAGACCCCGCTTTTCACCGGCCTTGATGTCAACATCAATGCCAATGAGAGACTCGGCCTGATTGGCGGCAACGGCAGCGGTAAGTCCACCCTGCTGAAACTTCTGGCAGGCATTGAGCTCCCCGAAGCCGGAGAAATGAACATCCAGACCCTGACAAAGATTGTCTACCTTCCCCAGGAGGATGAACTCAATCCGGACAGGACCATTACCGAAACCCTTTTTGATGCCCTCTCGTCAATGGAGATGGACGAGCAGGAACAGTACAAAACCGTCAATCAGATGGTGGGAACAGGCGGTTTTACCGATGAAAACCAGATCTGCAGCGAGCTGTCCGGGGGATGGAAAAAAAAGCTCGCCATCGTCAGGGCCCTTGCCCAGAGTCCCGATCTTCTGCTCCTTGATGAGCCCACCAACCACCTTGACATCAAGGCGAGGATCTGGCTTGAAAACCTGCTGATCAATGCCGGTTTTGCCGTTGTGGTGGTCAGCCATGACCGCTGTTTTCTTGAAAACGTCTCCACCCGGATCATGGAGCTTGGCCAATGCTACAGCCAGGGGTTCCTCTCCATTAACGGCGGATATCTTAAATTCAGAAAGCACAGGGAAACCGTTTTAAACGAACAGCAGAAACAGGAACAGTCCCTGTCCAACAAGATGAGGCGGGAGAACGAGTGGCTGAGCCGGGGTCCCAAGGCGCGTTCCACCAAGGCCCGCTACCGCATTGACAAAGCGGAAAATTTAAAGAATGAGCTTGCCGCGGTGAAAAAGAGGAACAGCCAGACGGACAGGGTCGGCATCGATTTCAACGCATCCTCCAGGAAAACAAAAAAACTGCTGGTGTGCGACAATGTCGGCAAATCCCTGGGAGGAAAAACCCTTTTCAGCAGCATCGATCTGGAGCTCTCACCGGGCACCAGCCTCGGGCTCATGGGAGAGAACGGCAGCGGCAAGACCACCTTCATGAAGCTGCTTGAAGACCGGCTCCCGCCGGACACGGGCATGATAAAACAGGCGGACCAGCTCCGGGTGGCAGTTTTCGACCAGAACCGGGCCGGTCTGGACCCGGAAAAAACCCTGAAAGAGGCCTTGAGCCCCACAGGCGGAGATTCGGTGATCTACCGGGACCAGAGCATCCACATTGTCTCCTGGGCAAAGCGGTTTCTCTTTACCCCGGACCAGCTGGTACAGCCGGTGAAACGCCTCTCCGGCGGTGAAAAGGCAAGAATTTTCATTGCCGATCTCATGCTCAAGCCCGCAGACCTGCTCCTCCTGGACGAACCCACCAACGATCTTGACATCCCTTCCCTTGAGGTGCTGGAACAGAGTCTCCTGGAGTTCCCCGGCGCCGTGGTGCTGGTCTCCCATGACAGATTTCTCCTGGACAGGGTCACCAACGGGGTTCTATACCTTGACGGCCAGGGGGGATCAGAGATCTTTGCCGATTACTCCCAGTGCCTGGAAAAGCAGGAAAAAAGTCCCCGAAAAAACGAAGAAAACAGCGAAAACGGGGATAACCGGGAGAAAAAAAACAAAAAGAAAAAAAACAGCAACAAAATCGTTTTTTCCTACAAGGATAAATTCGAGCTGGAACAGATAGAAGAAAAAATCCTGGCAGCCGAAGCAGAGGCGGAAGCCATTGAATCTAAAACCCGGACCCCGGAAATCATCAACGACCCAGAAGCCATGAAAACCCTCTTCACCGAACTGACCCGCGCCCAGGACCAGGTTGAACAGCTCTATGCCAGATGGGAGACCCTTGAGGCGTTGAAAGAAGCGTCAACGTAATTCTCTCCTGGATGACTCGAAGAGGTGCCAATGCACGCAACCGGAGTGTACTAAAGTACATGAGGCCCGATTGTATAATTTGGCAAATTTTTGCAGCAACGCAGCAGATGGGTACGTTTTCGCCCAAACACTATATGAAGCCTTTCTGACCGATATACAGAAGGATCTCCTGGGCGGCCTCGTCCGGGGTCATATCGGTGGTATCGATACGCAGTTCCGGATCCTCAGGGTCCTCGTAGGGGTCGTCCACGCCGGTGAACCCCTTTAACAGCCCTGCCCTGGCCTTGGCGTACATCCCTTTTCTGTCCCGTTTTTCACACTCGCTGATGGGGGTTGAGACATGGACCTCGAAAAAACCGCCATGCTCCTCAATGGCTGCCCTGATCTCGGAACGGGTCT
>DATFJZ010000378.1:0-5158 GCA_035268945.1 Desulfobacteraceae bacterium
CCACTGGTCCTCAAACAGCTTGATTTTCTTAACGCATGGCAGGGCAAAAAGCCTGATCTCCTTTGGTTCTCAATGTTCCTGACCGACCAACCGTTGAGGGCTCTTAATCGGTTATCTCAGAAAAAACTGGATCATCGAGTGGGAGGAAAAAGCAAAAAAACAGAGACCGGGTTGACAAACGGATAGGATTATATTATTTAGTGGTCAAAGTAATTTCCTGGAAACAGAGATTTTAAAATAAAAAAACAACCGGTTTCATCCAGGAGTGCATCGAAACCGGCTGTTTTCAAAACCACAAAGGATAAAACGATGACAGACTTCAAAGCAGATGCCCTTCCCCTTCTCATCGGCAGCCTGCCCATGGAAAACCACAAAGAGGCCACCGAACTGATCCTTGACCATACCCCTGAGATCCCCCTGTGGGCCCAGCTGCCCATGTACAGAGAAGAGGGGATGATGGCCCAGTTTCTCCCCGGCATGCCCGGTCTTACCGAGTCAGACGGTGGAAAGCTTTTCATCGACACCTCAAGGGCCGATTTTGATGAGCAGTACCTGGCGTTTTACGAAGAGTACCTCTCCGTCACCGAGGCCGGGGGAAATCTTGACACCTCACGCTTTGCCCTGACCCGGGAAACCGGCAGGGGATTTGAAGAGTTTCTCCGGCAGATTGACGGCCTGGCCGAAAAACCCAGGGCCTTGAAAGGCCAGATTACAGGGCCTGTCACCTTTGCCACCGGCGCCACCGACCAGGACGACCGGGCCATCTTTTACAATGACCAGCTACGGGATGCCGCGGTGAAGCACCTGGCCATGAACGCCAAATGGCAGGCAAAACAATTTGCCGCAAGGGGCATCAAGCCGGTGATCTTCATTGATGAACCGGGCCTTGCCGGCTTTGGCACCTCGGCATTCATCACCATCACCAAAGAGGATGTCACCGGTGTCCTCGGCGAGGTGATCGAGGCGGTCCACGGAGAAAACGGCCTCACCGGGGTCCATGTCTGTGCCAACACCGAATGGGACCTGCTCCTCAACTCCACCGTTGATATCATCAGCTTTGATGCCTATTCGTTTTTTGACAAGTTCATGCTCTACCCTGACATGATCAAAAAATTCATGAACAGGGGGGGCATCCTGGCCTTTGGCATTGTGCCCACCTCCGATGCGGAGGAGATTGCAAAAGAGACGGCAGCCAGCCTTGCAGACAGGCTGGAAGACCAGATCAAAGAGCTGGAAAGCATTGGTATTGACAGAAAAACCATTCTGGAGCAGAGCTTTGTCACCCCCAGCTGCGGCACCGGCTCCATTGATCTGGCGTCGGCCAAAAAGGTGCTGGAACTCACCAGGGATGTTTCCAAAAAGATCCGGCAAGTCCAGCCCGCCTGATTGATGACTGACCGAAAAACAGTGATTGGACGTAAGGGCCATATACAAATTTGAACCCGGAGTGTACACGGGTACATGAGGGTTCAAATGAGAATTGCCGGTACCCTGTTTTTTTTCTTGTGTCTATAGATTTCCAGGTATAATATGCACAATCAAACCTGAGGCAGGGTTTGGAAATGTCATTGATCAACAGGAGAACCTATGAATAGTGCCGCACTGATTCCGGCTCCGGATATTATCTCCCTTGACTGGCCGTGGTTCCAGTTTTTCCTCATTGCCACCTTTGTGCTTCACCTGCTCTTGATGAACCTCATGCTGGGATCGGCCATTATTGCCGCGGTCCAGCGGTGGAAAGACAGAAGCGCCCCCACGGGGATTGACCAACCCGCTGCACGACGGCTCCCCTTTGTCATTGCCTTTGCCGTCAACCTGGGGGTGGCCCCTCTGCTTTTTCTCCAGGTACTCTACGGCCATTTCATGTACACCAGCTCTATCCTCATGGCCGTTTACTGGCTTTCGGTGATCGGGCTTGTCATTCTGGCCTATTACGGGGCCTATCTTTACGCCTACGGCCCATCCGAAACGGGCAAAACCCTTCTTGTATCGGGCATCACTCTTCTGCTGCTGACCACGGGATTTCTCTTCACCTGTAACATGACCCTGATGCTCACCCCGGAGGAATGGCCCGCCTATTTTGAAAACGGCAGCGGCCTGTTCCTGCCCCTGACAGATCCCACCCTGATCCCAAGGTACCTCCACTTCGTAGTGTCAGCCGTGGCCGTGGCCGGCCTTTTCCATGCCGCCATGGGAAAATGGAAAAAAACGCCGGACCGGGCAGACACGGCCCTTGGCCGAAACGGGATGAAATGGTTCTTCTATGCCACCCTGGTCCAGGTTCCCGTTGGATTCTGGTTTTTCGCCGCCCTGCCAGGGCACGTGATGAAAGAATTCATGGGGGGCAGTCCCTACGCCACCGCCCTGTTTGCCACAGGTATTTTTGCGGCCTGCCTCTGCCTTGTCTTCGGTTTTAAACGAAAAACAGGGGCTTCGGTTGTCAGCCTGGCTGCCACTGTGGTGCTCATGGTATTGATCAGGGATGCCCTGCGGAGGGCCTATCTCATGGAGTATTTCACCCTTGACGACTTAATAGTGCACCAGGCCTGGTCTCCCCTGCTCTTTTTCATCGCATGCCTGGCCTTTGGCGCCGCCATGGTGTTCTACATGGTAAAACTTGCCATCCAGGCCGTACACAAGGAGGATCGATGAACTATCCTGTTTGGGAGCTGACCAGTGCCGGGGGCGGCCTCCTCATTGCCCTCATCGCCGTTTTCCACGTCTATATCGCCCATTTTGCCGTTGGCGGCGGGCTCTTCCTGGTCCTTACCGAAATCAAGGGGTACCGGGAAAACTCCACGGCCATCCTCGAGTACACCCGGCGGCACGCCTGGTTTTTCATGCTGCTCACCATGGTGGCCGGAGGAATCACCGGGGTGGGCATCTGGTTTACCATCTCCCTGCTCCACCCCTCGGCCACCTCGCTTCTCATCCATCAGTTTGTCTTCGGGTGGGCCTCGGAGTGGGTCTTTTTCTTCTGCGAAATCCTCGCCCTCTTTATCTACTACTACACCTTCGGCAGGATGGAACGACGACAACATCTCACCATCGGCTGGCTCTACTTCCTCTTTGCCTGGCTCTCCCTCCTGCTGGTCAACGGGATCATCGCCTTCATGCTCACCCCCGGTCAGTGGCTGGAAACAAAAAACTTCTGGGACGGCTTTTTCAACCCCTCCTTCTGGCCCTCCCTGTTTTTCAGAACCTTCCTGGCCATGGTGTTTGCCGGCATCTTCGGCCTTGTCACGGCTGTTTTCCATAGAGAAAAAACCGTACGGCAGCAGCTGGTCCGGTACTGCGCCCTGTGGATGGTGATCCCCTTCCTTCTGGTGTTTCTCTCGGCCTGGTGGTATTTCACCGCCATCGGTCCCGGACCCCGGGCCATGATCCTGGGGAAAAATCCCGAGATCCTCCTGTTTGCCAAAGGATTCATTGTTATTTCCGCTGTTCTCTTCCTCGGCGGGCTGGCCGCCGCCGTCCGTACCCCGGAGAGCATGGGCAAACCCCTTGCCCTTGTCATGATGGTCATCGGCCTTTTGTACATGGGCTCTTTTGAATGGGTCCGGGAGGCGGGGAGAAGACCTTATATCGTCTATGATCACATGTACTCCAACGCCATACACCCCGGGCAGAAGGAAACAATCAACGACAGGGGTATCCTGGAAACAGCCCGGTGGGTGAAACAGCGAAAGATCACCCCGGCCAACGAAGGCGATGCCGGCAGGAGGATCTTCTACCTGGAGTGCTCCGCCTGCCACGCCATCAACGGCCCGTCCAACGATATCCTGCCCCTGACAAAAAAATTCTCCCGGTTCGGCATGGACGCCATGCTCGACGGCCTTGGCAAGATCAACCAATACATGCCTCCGTTCATGGGAACCCGGCAGGAACGGGCCGCCCTGGCAGCGTACATCGTCGAAGAACTGCACAACAAACCGGCCCCGGAAGAAACGGTCCCGACAGATGAGCTGCTCCCCGTGGAGGTCCCCCGCTTTGACAGTAAAGAGGACCCTTACGTTCTCCTGGCCTGGAACCGGTTCGGGATGCACTTCGTATCGGACAGCGACGCCTTCTGGTCCCTCTCTCCGCCGGGCACCACCCTCTCTGCCCAGCTCATCCAGAGGGGATGGCTGCCCGAGATCGTCACCCAGGGGGTTGACGTCTCCTACCGGGTTCAAAAGGGATTTGAAACCCCTTCCCGGTCTGTGGACTTCTGGGACCATGCCGAAGAACTGCTGGAACGCAACCGGCCACTGCCCCCTGACACGGGGATCTCCGGCAGCGGCATGCAGGGGACCATGGACTTCAGGCAAACGGCAAACAGCTTTGAAGCATCCCTTGTTCCCGTCACCCCCTACCCCGCCGATAAAACCTTCAATCCCTATCCCGTATTTACCATTACGGCAAGGGATGAAACCTCGGGGGAGATTCTTGCCAGAACACGGATGACAGCCACGGTTTCCACGGAAATGGGGTGCAGAAACTGCCATGGCGGCCAATGGAAAAGGGGCGACAGGGCCGGAGTGGCCGATGAAACCGCCGAAGATGTCCTGGCCGTCCACGACCGCATCAACAAAACCACCCTGGCCGCTGACGCCGCTAAAGGCCAGCCAAGGCTGTGCCAGAGCTGCCATGCCGACCCCCTTTTTGACAAAAAGGGCAAGCCGGGGCTTTTAAACCTTTCCGCGGCCATCCACGGCTTCCATGCCAACTTCCTCACCAACCGGGACGAAGCGGCCTGCCACGCCTGCCACCCCGCCGGCAAGACCGGGGCAACAGACGGTTTGAGGGGGGTGCATGCCGGTGTGGACCTCACCTGCATCAACTGCCACGGCACCCTGGAAGATCACGCCCTGGGGCTGCTGAAACAGGAAAAAGCCAACAACAAAAAAGGGGCGGACCGACTCATGGAGCACCTCACCCCGAGAACGGCTGCCACCATTGACGATGTTGTCCCGCGCACTCCCTGGTTCCAGGAGCCCGACTGCCTCAGCTGCCATGTCGATTTTGAACCGCCGGAAACGGATTCGGCCTACAACCGATGGACCGACGGCGCAGAAGGGCTGTTCCGAATGCGCACCGGAGACGGCGGGGTGAGATGCCAGGCCTGCCACGGCGCCCCCCATGCCATCTACCCGGCGGCTAACCGCTACAACAGGAA
>DATFJZ010000379.1:0-2126 GCA_035268945.1 Desulfobacteraceae bacterium
ACGGGGGGAAAAGGTCTATGTAAAGGCCGATCCCCTCAACTGCCGGTTGCTCAAAGCCAAAGCGTAAAAACAAGGCCTCGGTCACGCCCCTGCCGGAATCAGCAGGACTAGACCAGGCCTTTTCCCGCCGGCGGAACAACGGCTGACTGAACCGGAAGGGTCATGCTTGCACCATGGAGGAAGGATTTGAAAAAATCCAGGGATAACAGGGTAAAATCGGCAAGCTTTTCCGTCATCAAGCGCAACCTTGATCCGGAGAGAAGCTGTGTTGTTTTTGAAAAAAAAACAGACCAGAGAGATGCCGGTTTTTTTTTCCATGATACCGACCTGTTGGGCTTTTTAGAGACCAAAAAGATCCCCTGGCAGACCTTTTACGATGGCAAACACCGCAGAAAATACCTTGTAACAAAATTTCTTCCGGGCGACGAAGAGGAGCTGATTGGCTATATCCTTGTCCACGGTCTTCCAGAAGATACCACCTACTATCTTTTCAAGGCAAAATAGCAGAGAGTCCATTCTCCCTGGTATGGCGCACCCTTGCACGAGAGAAAAAGCGAGACAAACAATGAAGAAACCGGAAAATTTTCTTTTCTACCAGACAAGAAAAGAGCTGCCTGTGATAAAAAAGGCAGAGGGCATATACATGTGGGACCACAACGGCAGGGAGTACATCGATGGCTGCTCCGGAGCGGTGATCTCCAATATTGGATACGGCAGCAAACGAATCCAGGAGACAATTGCCAGCCAGGCCCAGGAGACCTTTTTTGCCTACCGTATCCATTTTGAAAACCAGCCGGCCCTGAACCTGGCCGAAAAACTGGCCAAAGCATCGGCCCCCCATCTGAACAGGGTCTTTTTTGTTTCAGGGGGCTCCGAGGCAGTGGAATCCGCCATGAAGATCTGCCGCCAGTATTTCTTTAACACGGGCCAGGGGGGACGTCATCTTTTCATCTCAAGGCGGCCCAGCTACCACGGCTGTACCCTGGGTGCTCTTGGCATCACCTCCTATGCCCCTTTGGAAGCACCGTTCAAGGCCATTGTCAACACCCACCCGAAAATCCCGGCCCCCTTCTGCTACCGGTGTGCCTACGACATGACATACCCGGCGTGCAACCTCAAATGCGCCCACGCCCTGGAGCAGTGCATCCTGGACAACGGCCCTGACAATGTGGCCGCTTTTGTGGCAGAACCCATCGGCGGTGCCAGCACCGGTGCCGTGGTTCCCCCGGAGGACTATTTTTCCGTGATTGAAGGGATCTGCAGAAAATACGGTATCATGCTGATCCTTGACGAGGTGATGACAGGGTTCGGGCGGACCGGAGCCCTGTTCGGATATGAACACTGGCAGACCAAAGCAGACATTGTGGCCCTTTCCAAGGGCATGGCTGCCGGCTATTTTCCCCTTGGCGCCGCCGTCACCACCGAAAAGATCGTGAACAGCATCCTTGACAGCGGGGGATTCGCCCACGGCCACACCTATGCCGGCAACCCCATGGCATGCGCCGTAGGGGAAGAGGTTCTGGATATCATCCTGGAAAACAGACTCCCGGAAAACGCCGCAGCAACGGGCAGTCACCTGAAAAAAGGCCTGGAAGCCCTTAAAGACACCCACGAAATCATCGGAGATGTCCGGGGCCGGGGCCTCCTCCTTGCCATTGAGCTTGTAAAAAACCGGGAAACCAGGGAGCCCTTCAGGGCCGATGGGAATGCCAACCTGGCCCTGGCCGATGCCGCCTTTGAAAAGGGACTGATCATCTACCCGCGAAAACCCCTCAACGGTCTGGCAGGCGACCACCTCCTTGTGGCCCCTCCCCTGATCACCACAAAGGCCCAGGCAGACGTTATCCTTGACCGCCTTGACCAGGCGCTGTTACAGATCAGGGGGAGATTGTAGCAACCCGGCTCTCTCGGCAGCCAGCAGTACTCAGTTATCAGCCGTCAGCATTTTTCTTCTGATTACTGATGGCTGATGGCTGATTACTTTCACTCGATGATCCAGTTTTTTCTGAGATAACCGATTAAGAGCCCTCAACGGTTGGTCGGTCAGGAACATTGAGAACCAAAGGAGATCAGGCTTTTTGCCCTGCCAGGCGTTTGCGACAATCAAGCTGTTTGAGGACCAGTGG
>DATFJZ010000380.1:0-4516 GCA_035268945.1 Desulfobacteraceae bacterium
TCGCTTGATCAAATACCAGAGGAATTTTCTGGCATGGGGGTTCAGGTCCACCCGTTTGTAACTCTGCCTCACCGGCTGGTGGTACCGGAACTCTTCAAAAATCTTTTGAAAAAGATAGTCAAACACATTGAAAATATCCGCCGCGTCTGCCCTGGCAAGGAGATACTCCCCTTTCTGATGAATACCCTGCTTGAGCAGTCTTCTAAAAATCGCCTTGATGGCAACAAAGGAGAGATTGTACTGGTGGGCCATGGTTCTGACAACAAACCGCAGATCATTGCGGGATTTGACCGTGAAAACGGGCAGTGGATCGGGGCGGCCGGGGAAACCCGGTGATACCGAGACAGGAGATCCCTCTCTTCCCCGGACAAGCGCTTCAATGGATGGGTATTCGGTGGATTCATTCTGCTGTTTTTCATGGACGGCAGGGGAAAGACCTTCGTAGGCAATCAATTTCCCCTGCATGTCCGACCGGGTCATATGGCCGGTCTGCCAGAGATCCAGGATGGTTTTATCAGGATTCTCATGGAAGGGATTGTCCTGGAGCACGTCAAACAGTCCGGCAACGGAGCCGAGGTTTTTCCGCTGGACAATGGAGTGGGAAATATTACCGAACTTGCCCATGCCGGTGCTGTCCGGAGCACGATAGATGATGGCTGACATGCCGGTCACAAGCCTTGCAACACTGTCCGGCGCGCTTCCAAAATAGGCCACGATCCCGCACATAGTCGTTGTCTCCTAATATTAAGCCTGTATCATCCCGCTTCGAACGGCCTTGAGATAGTTCATGCAGAAGTTATCCCCGCCTGTGAGCATGTCAGCCGTTTTAATGGATGCCATGATGGCCGTATCAAGGGGATCGATGATGGCCGAATCCATGCCGGCTCCCATCATCAGGGTCACAAATGTTCTGTTGATGATTTTCCGCTGGGGAAGACCGTAGGAGATGTTGGACAGCCCTCCTGTGATATGGACTTCTGGGAAACGGCTCTTGATCTCCCGGACAGCGTTTAAAACCATGTTGCCCTTGGTGATATCCGTGCTGATGGGCTGGACAAGGGGATCGATGTATATCGACGATGTCTCGAACCCGATGGTTTCAAGCTCTTTGACAAGGCCTGCGGCCCTGTTGACAATATCTTCTGAAGAGGTGGGCATGCCGGCATCGTCCATGCAAAGGGCGATGATGTTACAGGTTTTTCCCTGTAGAAAAGGCATCATGGCTTCAAACCGCTCTTTTTCCAGGCTGATGGAATTGACCATGGGGGTTTTTTCCACCATCTGGAAGGCCATTTCAAGGACGGCGGGGTCTGGGCTGTCAAGGCAGAGGGGTTTTGTGGCAACGGGCTGGATGGTGTTGAGCAGCCATTCCATATCCTCTGTTTCATGCCCGATGCGGGCACCGGCATTGACATCGATGTAATCGGCACCGGCGGCCAGCTGTTTTTCCACATCATTGACAATATAATCAGCATCCCTCTCGGCAACGGCCTTCTGAACATTCTTCCTGGAGGTGTTGATTCTTTCGCCTATTACTTCAAACATGACTGCTTCTCCTTACTCCCTTTAAGTAGTGTCTGAACGAAAACCCCGTCTTTGGACGGTTCGTAGAGGAGCTATGCTCACAAATTTACCCGGGTGCAACGGCACAAGAAAAGTTGCAGCAACGCAGCAGATGGTGCGTTTTCGTTCAGATATTAAACAACTCTGAAAGGTCATCTGATTATTTGATAAAGTTTTTTGCCGTTCTGGCGGCAGAACCGGCATCTGCGGCAAAACCGTCGGCTCCGATCTCATCGGCAAAGGTCTGGGTAACCGGGGCACCCCCCACGAGTATCTTGACCTGATCCCTCAACCCGCTCTCCGTGACCGCATCAATGGTTTTTTTCATCATGGGCATGGTTGTCGTCAAAAGGGCTGACAAACAGAGGATGGTGGCATTTTTCTTCTTGATTTCTTCGACAAACTGTTCAGGAGCAATGTCCACCCCGAGGTTGTGAATTTCCAGGCCGGCGCTTTCCACCATCATGGCAACCAGGTTTTTGCCGATGTCGTGCAGGTCTCCCTTGACCGTGCCAATGACAACATTACCCTTGGCATTTGCGCTGTCCTCCTTGAGCAGGGGTTTTAAGATCTCGACGCAGCTTCCCATGGCCTGGGCCGCCATCAGCACCTCGGGGATGAACATGTCTTCGTTTTCCATTTTCTCCCCGACGATGTCCATGCCGGCTATGAGGCCTTTGTTGAGAATATCTTCGGCAGGTACCTTTTCGTCAAGGGCATCCTTGACCAGCTGGGTGAGTTTTTCGCCGTCACAACTTACAAGGGTTTCCTGAATTTCATTAAAATCCGCCATAATTTTTCTCTGTTTACAAAACCCGGCAGCCGGATTTTGATGGATGCCTTTTTTCATCCTTAAAAAAAATTTAAATCAAGGCCGCTCAGCTTTTTGGGCCAACGCTCAAGACCTCACCGGGTCATAAAAAAACCACACGGCCAAGAGATTGAACATAGGTAATTAATGCTTGTATAAGATTCAGAGCCGGATGTCAAACCTTTCACGAATAGCTCTGTCTGTTTCATCGGAAAAATTGGACGGAGAACTCTTTTCAATGAGCTGGGCCGCAATTTTCTTTGCCCTTGCCCTTGCGTCAAGGCTGCCGTCCTTCTCCCACTTGCTCCGGCTTTTTCTGTCCGAAACCCCGTTGCCGGAAAAATACTCCTGTTTCATGTGGGCCATGGTATGGGGGGAGGTCATGAAATTCCCACCGGGTCCCACCGTATCGATAACTTCCAGGGCCAGATGCTCGCTGTCAACATCGATCCCCTTTAACACCTTGCAGCAGCTGCCGATGATCTCGTCGTCCATGACAAACTGCTCGTGGGCGATGGTGAGCATGGATTCCAGCATGCCGGCGCTGTGGTGGATATAGTTGGAACCGCCCATGGAAGCAAGGAGGGCTGTCAGGGCCTTTTCCCAGCCGGCCTGGGCATCGGGGAGCTTGGCATCGGAAAGCCCGGAGGAGTTGTAGTTGGGTACCTTGATAAATTTGGACATCTGGTGGATGGCGGCATTCATCATCCCGCACTCCACGGCTCCGCCGGAATAACCCATGGTTTTCAGGTTGGCAAGCCCGGGAATGCCCCCGTAAAGGGTGGGGGCTCCTGGATTGGTAAGCTGGCAGATGGTGATGCCGGCAAGCTGCTCGGCATGGAGCTGGGCAAGGGTTCCCGCCATGGTCAGAGGCGATGTGGAGCCGGCCATGGGGGCACTGGAAAGGGCAACGGCAATGTTGTTCCTGTTGGCCTCCTGCATGATGCGGGTGGACTGGGTACAGAGTTTTAACGGACTGATGGCAAAGGAGGTGATCACCGAAATAAACGGCCGTGCCCGGAACGCCTCTTCTCCTCCGGCAACCATGGCGGCAAGTTCCAGCACATCGTGGAATCCCTTTTCATCATTTACCCCGGACATCACATGCTTGGTGGAGGCCTTGAGGCAGGCGTAGTACATATTGATGTCGTAGGCGGATTCGGGAATATCCGTGGGAATGCAGGGTCTCAGCAGAAAATGAATATTGTCCAGCTGATCCACAAGCCGGGAAACGTTGTAGAGATCTGCCAGGGTTGTGGACCTGGCCTGACCGGTTTCCGGGTCCAGTATCCGGATGGCAGCCCCTCCGGTTCCCAGGTGCACCCTGTCATCGGACAGATCCAGGTCGTTGCCGGGTTTTCTGCCGTAGAGGATGACCTGTTCCGGGGCCTTTGCCGCCTGTTCGGTGACCAGGTCACTTGGAAATTGAATCCGCCGATTGTTTCGATCAACACTGGCCCCGTTCTTCTTGAGCATTTCCGCCGTATCGCCAAGCCCCTCCTCGTATGCCATGCCTGTGGTCTCAAGGATTCGCAGCGATGCATTGTGTATGGTTTGTACCTCTTCCTGTGAAAGTGGGCAGTAATGCCCGCCCTGCAGTCCTTTTAAATCCATCTTTCCTCCTTGCGATCATTACCCGGGGCAATGAAACCGTCTGTTTTTAAAGATTTCTGAATCGGAACCTGTCATAAACATTTGGGGACCATGTGACAGCGTTTTTTCTATATTCAAGCTGGCTCCGCATCTTCGACCCATGGTTTTTTGTGGCCGGATAGACAACCATGGACCGGCCATACCGGTTGTCTAAAATTTATCTCATCTGTTTTTTGATGTGTCAAGGATAATGAAACAAAACCTGTCAAAACCGTGGAGGTAAGGTCGGCCAATCATCACTGATATTGACATTTACCTCGACATTGCGTAAATAAAGTAGACGCTTTCATGATTGATGTTTTTCCCGTTCACTGTTACATTTGTTTGATTATTTATCAATAATTTATTACTCGATGATCCAGTTTTTTCTGAGATAACCGATTAAGAGCCCTCAACGGTTGGTCGGTCAGGAACATTGAGAACCAAAGGAGATCAGGCTTTTTGCCCTGCCATGCGTTTGCGACAATCAAGCTGTTTGAGGACCAGTGG
>DATFJZ010000381.1:0-5240 GCA_035268945.1 Desulfobacteraceae bacterium
GTTCCCTCCTGGGCTGAGGCCCTTGTTAACAGGGCTTTGGAACACAAGCTCAGAAAACAATAGGGTTCTCTCCCGCTCAAAACCGCTACGGGCAAAACCCGGACCGGTTGCCTCTAATTCGACTTGGCTTCGCGTCTACGACCCTCTCTTTGTTGTGAGCACCCTGCTCATGGGCGTTATATGAAAAAAAGGGGATGCCGGAATTTCAGTAAATCTACTACATCTGTCTTGGTATTTCAAGGGCAGGGAAGATTAATCTGTTCGGATCAGGGCATGTCATGTGAAACGTTCCTGTCTTTTTGGTTTTCTGCCGCGTTGCAGGTATCCGAGTCACCGCAACATCGCAAAGGTGTTGTGCATTGGCCGTCATGGATGATATGTTCAGAAATAACCAATGGCAAGGGAATGTTCGGCAAAACGGCCGGTCTTTCGGGGAGGAAAAACTGGCATCAAGTGGAGGAAGGACATATCGTGGCGAATCCCGTTAAAGCAGACATCTCTGTTATTATTCCGGTGATAAAAGAACAGGCCGCTGTCAATCAGGCTGTGGAGCAGCTTCAGGCACAGGAATTTCAAGGTATCGTGGAAATTGTTGTGGTGGACGGCGGCAGGGACCATGCCACGATACGCGCCATTGAAGACGGAACGGTTGTGAAAAAGGCCTCCTTGCCGGGCAGGGGCATCCAGATGAATCAAGGGGCCCTCGTCGCAACCGGGGAAATATTACTCTTTCTCCACTGTGACACGGTTCTGCCGGAAAACGGCCTGAAAACCGTGGCAACGGTCATGGCCGACAGGTCTGTCAAGGCCGGTGCCTTTGATCTGACCATTGCCCGAAAAGGAGTTGTCTGGAGACTCATTGAAAAAACCGCCTCCCTTCGGTCCCGGATTACCAGGATTCCCTATGGTGACCAGGCCATTTTCGTCCGGCGGTCCTTTTTTTTTGAAACAGGTCTGTACCGCAATATTCCCATCATGGAGGATGTCGACCTGATGCTGCGGATGAAGAAGAGAAGGGCACGGGTTCAGTTCTGCAGGGAAAGGGTATCAACATCGGCAAGGCGGTGGGAAAAAGAGGGCGTTGTGTTTTGCACCCTTAGAAACTGGCTGCTGGTTACCCTGTTCTTCTTCGGGGTAGATCC
The DNA here is from genome assembly GCA_035268945.1 of Desulfobacteraceae bacterium. GTDB lineage: Bacteria > Desulfobacterota > Desulfobacteria > Desulfobacterales > Desulfobacteraceae > DATFJZ01. The sequence continues at coordinate 1,143 of DATFJZ010000381.1, forward strand.
GGCCAGGCTTGAACGGTTTTACAGAAAACCCCATGCTTTGGGTCATAGAACCAATAAAAGATACCATTGCAACTGGTCTTTTTACTTGCTTTCTGCGTTGCGGCAATGGGTACATATAGAAAAATGATGGATTGCCCTTGTTTTTTCGGGCAGAGGGGAATAACCCTGTTGCGCTGGTCCCGTTGGGGAGGATCAGGCAACAGGGCCGTCAAGACAGGCTACGCCAGCTTTGCTTTTTCCGTAAGGAGTCTGATGTGGCTCATCTCTTCCTTGATGATATCATCGAGCTTTTCCCTGCCGAGTTTTTCCGGAACAAGTCCTTTCATGCCGAGATAGAAAACAATGGAATCTTTTTCTGTCTGTATGGCAGAGGTCATGATCTGTTTAAAATCATCCCCTGGTGTCTCTTTTTGAAAAAACACCCGCATATCGGCAAGGGCTTTCAGGTAAAGGATGTTTTCATCATTGGGATCAAACACGCTGGAAGATGTTTCACTCTCTTTTAGCTCTTTTTTCAGTGCTGTAAAGGTTTTCCCGTGATCATCCTCCATGGCTGCCAGGTCAAGGAGAAATGTCTTATGATCCTGGTTTTCGACTTTCTCAGCCGCTTCCCTGTAAAAAGAGGCACCGTTTTTTTCAATCTGTATGGCCATTTCAAAGATATCATCTGCATTAAAGTCGTTGGGCATTCTTGCTACCTCCGGATTATGGTTGGATCAACTCTGTTTTATTCCAATTTATTCAAAAATTACCACGCACAATTGTAATCCAATCCTCCGTCAATGTAAATAATTCTTGTGCAGGGCGTAATATTTTTATCTGGTCCTGTGTCGGCGGCGGGTGATGCGACAAGAGAGAGGTTGCCGTTTCAGCGGCCCGGCCAGAACGATCAGATTTCCAGGCCGGCCTTAAAACCGGTGTGGATCGCATCAAAGGCCACGCCGATGTTGGCGGCGTCTCCCACCACCCGGTGGTCAATACCCATGGCCTTGACGGTGGCGTCCAGGGGGTTGTACGGAACAGATCCTGCGGCCATCACCACGGTATCAACGGCTATGGTTTCCATTGTGCCGTTGTGCTCTATTTCAAGGCCTTCGGGAGTGATCCGGACCACCTTGGCCCCTGTCATGGTCTTAACGCCAAACCGACCGAGGTCCTGCATCATGCCCCATTTGGTGGATTTTCCGATCTCTTTGCCGATGCGGTCGGTCATTTCGACAAGGCAGATGTTCCTGCTGCCCCGGGTGGCCATTTCGGCGAGTCGTTCCGGGCTCTCCGCCTGGTTGACCAGAAGGAACTTCAGGGTCTCTGCCGGCAGGGTCCCCTTCTCGGCAAGAAACAGGGCCGTTTCTACCCCCACGGCGCCGCCACCCGCAATGGCCACCCGTTTTCCCGTGGTGACGGTGTCTGCCAGCACATCCCAGGCCCCGACCACGTGGGGCAGGTCCGCTCCGGGGATGGGAGGATGAAGGGGAGATCCCCCTGTGGCAAGAATCACCGCATCGGGGTTGCTGGAAGCCAGCACGGTTTCATCCACCCTCTGGTTGAGTTCCACCTGGATTTTTTCCACATCGAGCTGCCGCTCAAGGTCCTTTACAAGCTGGGCAAATTCCTCTCGTCCCGGAGGGGCCGCCGCCAGGTGAAGCTGGCCGCCCAGCCGGCTTCCGGCCTCAAACAGGGTCACTTTGTGGCCCCGGCGGGCCGCTGTCAGGGCGGCGGTCATGCCCCCGGGGCCGCCGCCGACCACCACGACCCGTCTGGGAGTGGCCGCTTTTCCGGCAAGAGCCCTGTGTTCGTGGCCGGCCAGGGGATTGCACAGACACTCCACATGTTTGAGTTTGAACAGGTTGTCAAAGCAGCCCTGGGCACAGGCGATGCAGTGAACGATCTCCTTCTCCCGGCCTGATCTGGCCTTGACGGGCAGGTCCGGATCGGCAATGAGGCTTCGGCCCATGGCCACCATGTCGCAATAATCGTCTTCGATGAGGGTCCGGGCCGTTTCCGGGTCGTTGATCCGGTGGCTGGCAATCACCGGCACGGCCACACCATCCCGGATGTTTCCGGCAAGATAGGCAAAGGCCCCCCTTGGCACCTGGCTGACGATCTGGGGCACCCTTGCCTCGTGCCATCCCACATTGATGCAGAGGGCATCGGCAGGGCCACTGGAAAGTTTGGCGGCATAGGCTGAAAGCTCTTTTGGGTCATTGCCCCCGGGCATGAAATCGTTGCCGTTCATCCGGACAATCACGGGGAAATCGTCGCCCACGGCGGTGCGGACGGCATTGGTTACCTCAAGGCCGAACCGCATGCGGTTCTCCAGGGAGCCGCCGTATTCATCGGTTCGGTGGTTGGTCAGGGGCGAGAGGAACTCACTGATCAGGTATCCGGTGCCGCTGAGGATCTCCACCGCGTCAAACCCGGCCTGCTTTACCCGTGCCGCCGCCGCGGCAAAGGCCGCCACAATGGCTTTGATCTCATCGGTTTCAAGGGGTTTCGGGGTCTCTTTTGTCAACCGTGAGGCGATGGCAGAGGGGGCAACGGGCTGTTTTCCGCCGAGGAAAAAGGAGAAGTTGTACCGTCCGGCATGGTTGAGCTGGACTGCGGACAGGGACCCGTTGTCCCGGATGGCTCCTGCCAGGCGGGCGAGACCCGGTATGAACCGGTCGTCGTGGGCACCGATGTTCTGGGTGTTGCCGGAGAGCTCATCCACCGTGGCAAACCCCACACAGATCATGCCAGGGCCTCCCTTGGCCCTGCGGGCGTAGAAATCGACAATCTGGTCGGTGATCTCAAAGTCTTCGGCCATGCCCAGATGCATGGCCGGCATGTAAATCCGGTTGGGTATCTCCAGGTTATTGATGCGTATCGGTTCAAACAGAAGGTCTCGTTTCATCTCTTTCTCCTTTTTTTGCTGGCTTGGGTATAAAAATGGCGACATCCATGGGGTGGCGTCCATTGGCTGTTATTTTTCGCCACGATTCTTGAGGCCTTTGAAGCCCATCAGCTCACGCTGCAGGGTCCTGTCGATGACATAGGCCCGAAGGCCCCTGGCCATGCGGGTCAGTTCCAGGGTCAGGGCGGCATTCTCGGCAAATCCCAGGTTCCGGGTGCAGGTCTCCCTGAGATGAATTTCGGCAGCGACGATCTTTTTGGCAAATTCAGGGTAAAACCCCAGCGATTCAAGATCCATGCCTCTTTCCATGCAGGACTTGAGCTGCCTGGCAAGTTCCAGGTCCTGGCCGTCAAACAGCTCTTTTTCGACGGGTATGATCAATTCCATGGCACAGAGGGATCGTACCTGCTCCACTGTCAGGCCGGCAGCGGTTGCAAAATCGGTCAGGGTCATTTTTTCCCCTGCGGCCCCAAAGAGCACGGACTGGAGTTCCAGCAGGGGGGAAATATCCCTCTCTCTGTCCATCTCCCGGATCAGCCCCTTGATGGCTGCCAGGGGCAGGCGGTGGCTGGACTGGATCTTTTTGATAAAGGCGATGCGGTGGATGCACAGTGGATGGTAATAGGCCATGTTGGGGCTGGTCTTCACAGGCGCTGGAAGCAGACCCTTTTTCGCGTAGAGGAGAATGGTGGACTTGGCAACCCCCGTGGCCTCAACCAGCTCCTTCATTTTGAGCATGGGCCTTTCATCTTCTGTTTTTGGTTTTGTGTCTCGGTTTTCCATGGTTTCTCCGGGCTGAGCCCTTCCGTCTATCGAAAGAAGTGTAACTCTTTACTTTTCACTTTGCCAGTGTAAACCCATGGAACCGGTTTGTCAAGGTCTTGCTGGTTAGGGGGATTGCACCAAAAAGTGCTGGACATAAGACATAGTTGATGATATGCATAGAAGGCTAACTTTATATTTCAACAAGGAGCCTATCTATGGAACCCAATAATAATGGAACAATTGCCTATCATTTTTCAACACCAACAGATCCGAGAGTAGAAGGGAGACAAAAATAAAATTCACCATAAGTCTTGTCTTTTTGCCCGTCTTCTTCGTTGCATCAATGGGCACATATGTCAATATGCTCCCATTAATGCGCCTTGAAGACGAACAAAAATCCTAAGTCCTATTGGTGTATTTTAAAATTTCCATGGCCCTTA
>DATFJZ010000382.1:0-6902 GCA_035268945.1 Desulfobacteraceae bacterium
AGTCACCAATGCCCTGGGAGAGGCCGGCATCAACCTTCGGGCCTTGAATCTCGTTGACACAGGGGCCTTTGGCCAGCTCAGACTGCTTGTCTCCGATGTGGCAAAGGCAAGAAAAATACTGATGGCACTTCACATGCCGGCCTTTGAAAACGAAGTGGTTGCCGTTAAGATCCCCGACGAACCCAAATCCCTTGCCAATCTGCTGAACCCCCTGACCAAAGCCGGCATTAATGTGGTTTTCATGTACGCCTTCTGCGGGTTTTCCGAACATAGTGCCGTGATGATATTCCGCTTCAATGACAATGACCGGGCCGTGGAACTGCTCCGGAAAAACGGCAGCGTCCTGCTGGATAAACAGGCATTTGGCATGCTGGATGCCACCGGCCGGTAACAATGGAAGCACCCCGTGATCAAGAGGAGATACCGGTACGCAACTGCAGGCTCCTGCTGAGACTTGCCGGCTCCCTGCACCTATACCCTGACATTGAGGGGCTTCTGGCTTTTATCACCGATGAAATTGCAACGTTCACCCAGGCGGACGGCACAGCAATCTTTCTCCTGGAAGAAGAAAAAAACGAATTTTTTTGCCGGGCAGCAGCATTTGAAAACAAACTGGTGGAAGAAAAAATAAAAACACTCCGTTTTCCAGGGAACCGGGGCATTGCCGGCAAAGTAATGGAAAGCGGCGAGCCTATGGTGATTGATGCCGCATCCCCACACAGGGACCTTCTCCACGACACAGAAATGGCATCGGAGTACAAAACCGTCACCCGACTGGATGTGCCCATGCGGGTGCACAATCGGATCATCGGAATCGTTTCGGTTGTCAACAAAAAACAAGGCACCTTTGATCACCAGGACATGGAGCTTTTGTCAGCCCTGGCCTCCACCATTGCCCACCCCGTTGAAAACGCCAGGATCAACCGGGAACTGTCAAAATCGTACAACGAGGTGAAAAGCCTCAACAGGGCCAAAGACAAGGTTATCCACCACCTATCCCACGAATTGAAAACCCCGGTTTCCGTCCTGGCCGCCTCCCTGGAAATCATCGAAACAAAACTTGAAAAGGGGGATACCGACAATTTCTCAAGGGTTCTGCAGCGGGCAGAACGTAATGTCCAGCGCCTCCTGGAAATGCAGTACGAGATCGAAGATCTCCTTTTGCATAAAGACTACACGGTTTTCCACGTTCTATCACGGCTGTTCAAGGCGTGTAAAGACCAGCTGGAGGTGCTGATAACAAAAGAGCTGGGGGGCAAAGAGATACTCAAACGCATTGAAACGGAAATAACAGAACTCTTTGGCCCCAGGGAGGCAGAACCGGAGAAGATCCGGCTGGACGATTTTGTTGAAGAAACCTTACGGACCATCGGGTTCCGGTTTGCCGACCGGGAATGCCGAATTGTCAAAGATCTCTCCCCTGTGCCCGAAATTCTCATTCCCCGGGAGGTTCTCACAAAAATAGTGGAAGGGCTCATCAGAAACAGCGTTGAAAACACCCCTGATGGGGGAGAAATCCGGGTGTTTGTTGCCAGGGCCCCCAACGGGGCAATGCTTAAGGTAAAGGACACCGGGGTCGGCATCACAGAGGAGAACCTTAACCTGATATTTGAAAATTATTTTACCGCCTATGAAACCAGTGGTTATGTTTCAGGCAGGCCCTACGCCTTTGGCGCAGGGGGCAAGGGGTTTGATCTTTTACGGATGAAAATCTTTTCGGAACGGTTCCATTTCACCATTACAATACGGTCCACCCGCTGTCCCCATATCGTTGAAAACCGTTTCGACTGCCCGGGAAACATTGACAAATGCACAAAATGCAGGGAATATAGAGACTGCACAGCAACAGGCGGTACAGAGGTCACGGTTCTTTTTCCCCAGGGACCTTGATCATGACACTCGATTATCAAGTTTTTGGAATAGCGCCGCCCCCAACGGTTCTTCAGAAAAAACTTGATAATCGAGTGACACCGGCCATGGGATAGAGGGGCCAAAGGCACATTCCCATTTTCCCGGTCCCAGGAACCGCAAGACAAAAACCATGGTGAGTTGAATGGATTTTTTACGCAGAAACAACAAAGAAAAAACCGATGAACCGGACCATTTTTTCAGGGACCTGGACATTGAATTTCTCATACACGAACTGAAAAGCCCCCTGTCCATCATCGAAACAGGCATGAGAACCCTTCTTGAAAAAGAGGATAAATTCGGCAAACTTTCACAAAAACAGAACCGAACCCTTAAAAGATCCCTTAAGAACACCATCAAGGCCAGGGAGATGATTTACACCCTTCTTGAAATCGGAAGGTGTGAAGCCGAGGTGTTCGCTTTCAGTGAATTCAGTCCGGGCGAGGCCGTACTCGGGGCCATTGTGGACTCCATCGAGGCCGTTTCAGGGGAGCTTTTCAATGAAATCGAGGCGCTGAAAACCCGGCAGGATCTCCTCGAACTCCTCGGTAACAACAGCATCTTTTTCACCGTATCCCCATCTGCCGACGACCGGACCGTCTACCTGGATCAGTTGAAACTCAGGCATATACTGGCAAACCTCATCAAAAACGCCTTGTACTATAAAAACAAAAGCATCGATATCATGGTGGATATCCAGGGGGAGATGCTCTCCATTGACATTGGAGACGACGGCCCGGGCATTGCCCCTGAAAACCACAAATCTGTATTTGAACGGTACAAACAGATCAATACACAAGCGGTTACCGGAAGATCAGGCCACGGCCTCGGCCTTGCAGGGGCCTATATCCTTGCAAAACGTCTCAGAGGTGATATCCGCATCATCCGCCGGAAAACCCCGGGAGCACTGTTCCGGATAACACTGCCTGTGCGGCAGGAGCCTGACATGGAGTGCAGGCAATAACACGACTTTCAGATAAAACCGGCATGACCGGTGATAAAAAAATAATAGTAAAAAGGGGTAACTATGATGACAGAATCCAAACCAGGCCTGAAGGGAAAACAGATCCTTGCCGTGGACGATGAAGCGGATATCCTTGAATCCATTGAGGATATCCTGGACGATGCTGAACTTGACTTTGCAAGGGATTATGCGACAGCATCGGAGAAGATACGAACCAAAACGTATGACCTTGCCATACTGGATATCATGGGAGTCAAAGGCATGACACTCCTGGAAGAAGCTGTCAAGCGGGAAATTCCCTGTGTCATGCTCACCGCCCACGCCATGAACCCTGATTCCCTCATGGAATCCATCCGCAAGGGAGCCATCTCCTACCTTCCCAAGGAGTCGCTGACAGACCTGGACACCTTGTTAATCGAGCTGCTCAATGCCCATTCCCTTGGCAAACCCTCGTGGAAAATCCTCTTTGACAGACTCGGCAGCTATTTTGACAAACGGTTCGGAAAAAACTGGCAGGAAAAAGACAAGGCGTTCTGGGCCGATTTCAGCCGCAACTACCAGATCAGCAAGGGCATCCAGGAACGGCTGAAATCCCGTAAAGACATCATTGACAAAGGGATTTGATCCCAGAAACAGGTGAATCCAATTATTGCGCCGCCCCAAATGCTTGCCTGCAAACGGAGCAATCCTTTGGGGCGGGGCTGTCGATGCTTCATGGAAGAAAGCTCTAATCTAATTTTACAAACGCCTCTTTACGGCCGGTGTACTTTTCCCTGAGTTTCGGCTTCATCAGTTTTCCCGTGGGATTGCGGGGAACATTGTCAAAAACCACTTTCCTTGGTACCTTGTACATGGAAAGCTTCTCTTTTGCAAAGGCGAGAAGCTCCTCCTCGGTCATGGTCCTGCCCTCTTTCAACTGCACAACAGCCATTACAATTTCCACAAATTTCTCGTCGGGATACCCGATGCAGGCGATATCCTCGATGTCCGGATGGGCCATGAGGGCATCTTCGATCTCCACTGGAAAGATATTTTCACCGCCACAGGTGATCATATCCTTCATGCGGTCAACAATGTAAAAATAGCCGTCTTCGTCTGTTTTCAAGAGATCCCCGGTGTACAGCCAGCCGTTTTTCATGGCTTCCCTGGTTTTTTCAGGATTCTGATAATACTCCTTCATCAGTCGCGGGGTTTTAAAAATCAGCTCGCCTACCTCCCCGGCGGGCAGCTCTTCGTCCAGGGGATCCACTATCCTCGCCTCCACCCCGAAGGTAGGCTTGCCGATGGAACCGGGTTTTTCCAGCACATCCTCGGGATAGAGGTTAAAGGTCCCTCCGCCACCGCCCTCGGTGATGCCGTAGATATTGGATACCCCGCAGGGGAGTTTTTCCACCAGCTGCTTCATGATATCAAAGGGTACGGGCTGTGCCCCTATCTCCAGATACTTCCATGAACCAAGATCATAATCCGTTAGATCGATCCCCTCTTTTTCAATGGCATTTAAAAGGGCCACGGCAACAGGAACCACAAAGAGCATGTCCGTACACTTCTCTTCACTGACCGCTTCCAGTATCCATTTAGGATCCTTGAGCTCCCTTACGATGGTGCCGACAGCACCGGCGGCATAAAAAGGAGCCCAGAGAAACATGGTGCCGCTGTGGTACAGGGGCAGAAAAAAGAGATAATTGTCATCCTTCTGGACGGAATAGGTCATGCCGTTGCCAACGGCGGTATTATCAATGGAAAAATGGGTGTGCATCACCGGCTTGGGCTTGCCCGTGGTGCCGGAGGTGAACATCATGGCAAGGGGATGGTCCCTGTCAACATTTACAAGGGCATCGGAAAGATCCTCATACGCCTTGATGCCGTTGAAATTGATCATGTCATCGGGGATCTCATCGCCAATGCAGATATAATGGTTGACAGAGGTCAGCTCGTTCTGAACCGGCTGGACAGCGGAAAGAAATTCCGATCCCAGGATAAAGATCTCCGGAGAGCAGATCCCTGCGGCATACTTTATATCCGAACCGTTGAACCTGAAATTCAGGGGGACCACAACGGCACCCACCCGTATGATGGCATAATAGGAGACAAGCCATTCAAGGGAGTTGTTCTGCAGATGCATGACAAAATCCCCTTTTTTAACATCCAGCTCCTTTGTCAGGTAATTGGCCGTTCTATTGATCTCATCGTTGAACTGCTTCCAGGTCAGGGCCCGTCTTGCCTGTTCCGCAGGTGTTCTTTCGATGAGGCAGGTCTTGTCTGGAATATGACGGCCGTGGATTGCCGCGTACCTTGAATAATTCAATTGTAACCCTCCTTTAACGTTGTGGCCCTGATCGTCACTCCGGCCAAATCCGTTGATTCGGGGACCAACGGGGAGGGCAGCCCCGTCGCTTCCCCGGCATGGCCGGCGTCATGGTCAAGGCCATCAAGACCAAATCTGTCTCCTGTTTTCCCCTACATCTTCAGCACCACGGCAGCTCCGGTGTCTCCGGCAGCGCATCCGGTAAAGAGCAGATATCCCCCGCCCTTTGCCGCCAGCTCTTCGATGCCCTCAATGATCAGTCGGCCGGCCGTGGGAGCCTGGGGATGGCCGAACACCATGGAGGAGCCAAAGTTGTTGAAATCGTTCACATCAATGCCCATCTGGTCGGCCATGTAGATATCGTTGGCTGCAAAGGGATTGTGGGTCTTGATCACCTTCACATCATTGATGGAGATACCGGCCTTTTCAAGGGCCATCTCTGCGGCAGGCACGACGGCCATTGCCATGAACCCCTTTTTGGCCCTGGAAAACCCGTAGGAGACAACCTGGGCGTTTTTATTGCTGTCCCGGCTCAGTTCCTTTGCCTTTTCTTCGGATGTGACGATGATGCCGCAACTGCCGTCCGCCGGATGGGTCTGGGAGCCAAAGGTGTGGGCACCGCCCGGAAGCACCGGTCTTAAGCCTTCAAGCCCCTCCCTGGTTATCGGCATCACCCCTTCATCCGCTTCAATGAGAATGGTCTTCTTTTTTGATACCTTTATCTCCACAGGAAACATGTACTCCCTCTGAAAAGCCCGTTTATCCGCCAGGGCATCAGTGTACTGTTCATACCGTTTTACAGCCAGCTCATCACACTGTTCCCTTGTTATGCCTGCTTCCCTGACCACATTTTCCGCCGTCTCGATCATGGCGCCGCCGGCCCAGGGATCGTTGCTGAAATGGTCCATGACCCAGTTTTCCGATACAACCTGGCCGCCGGGTCCTTTGGGGTTGGGCCACACCGTATGGGGACCGTTGGAGCAGCGGTCGCACATCAGGGTGAACACGTTGTCGCACACCCCTGTCTCAATTTCCATGGCAGCCTGGAACACCCCTGTGGTTGAGGTGGAACACGCCTGGCTGATGAGAAGGCCCGGGATCTTCTCGGCCCCCATCAACGCCGAGGCCCAGGGCCCGCCGTAAAAGAGTTTCGGCTGACCCACGGTGACGCCGAGGATCAGGTAATCAAAGACCGACGGATCAATCTTCTGTTCTGAAAGCCATCGCCGGGCTGTTGCCGCACCAAGGGTAATTGAATTCTCGTTTGCCATGCTCCCCTGCCATCTGGCAAAGGGAGTTGAAAAATAGCCTTTGTAGGGGATAAACGCTTTGGTAAACATTGGCACACAACCTCCATTAAGGGTTAAACTCAACGTTCAAAGAAACCTTTTGCCAGTGGGTCAGCCTTGCTTGATTGTTCTTTTCACCAAACACGCAGGCCTGACCCGGGACTGTTCTCCGAAAATTGAGAGGGTTCATTTATTTTCCCTGATCACCTTGTAACTTTTGCTCCCGGAGCTTTCGGTGGAGAATCTTGCCTGTGGGGGTTCTCGGCATCTTTTCCGAAGCGATGGCAACGATCTGTTTGGGCACTTTATAGCCTGCCAGCCGTTTTCGGCAGAAGGTCCTGATCGCCTCCCCATCCAGCTCTTCCTTGTCCATGGCAGGGGAAGGCACGGCAAACACGACGATTTTCTCGCCCCACTTCTCATGGGGAAGGCC
>DATFJZ010000383.1:0-4387 GCA_035268945.1 Desulfobacteraceae bacterium
ATATGGCCCCGCACCAGCCAAGGACAAAGATCTTTTCACACCCCTTGGCGATGAGGGACTCAAGGAGCATGACGGCGTAGGGGGCCCCTGTGTAGGGACCGGCAAAGGAAGCACCCTTTGCGCCATCTTTCAGGGTAAAAAGGGTGCTGGTAAAAAACGGCTTTCCCTCTCCCCGGCCGGCATTGGAGGTGATGTACCTGAAATCCGGCTCTGTGCTGACCATTGCGGCAAGGGGGCCGATGCCGCCCATGGACCGCCTTGCCCCGAAGGGAGAGACCAGTGCCGGGCTATTCAGGTCCGACAAGGTCGGATAATTCATCTTTTACCTCATCAATGATATCGTAAAGCCAGGTGACATCTTCAATGGAGAGGCGCCCTGCCTTGGAAGGGGCCCGGTCGGTGCCGTCCTTTTTCTTGAGGATCCTCGGCCCTATCTGGAGCTTGGCCTCTCCTTCGTTGTACTGGTGGATGGATACCATGAGTCCGGTTTCCTCGCACTTCCATTCCTGGAGTGTTTTGTCCTTTTCCGGGTCATAACCTGCCATATATACCTCCGTTTTTTATAGTTGAGAAAAATCCGCAATGTTGCTGAAAAGGGCTGCAATTTTTGACAACAGGGCGGTTCGGTTGTTTTTCAGGGCGGTGTCGTCCACCATCACCATGACATCGTCAAAGAAGCGGTCCACCCAGGGCCCCAGGGAAGCCACCTCTTTCAGGGCGCTGTCATAGTCCTTGTGCGCCGTGAACTCCCCTATCCGGGTGCCGGCCACGGTGCAGGCTCGGTAAAGCTCTTTTTCCGCATCGGCTTCAAACAGATCCTCCTCCGGCTCCTCAAGGGAAAGCCCTCCCTCTTTTTTCAGAATATTGACCACCCGCTTGAACGCCGTGGCAAGGGATTCGAAATCGGGAACCCGGTGGAAGGCATCCAGGGCTTTTATGCGCAGGAGGGTGTCGGGGATGTTGTCAAAGGTAACCGCCAAAGCCGAGTTCACGGCATTTCTGGCGTATCCCCGGTCCACCATCATATTGGTCAGCCGCTCCTTGATAAACCCCAAGATCTTTTGAGAAACAGCGGCGGCTTTTTCCTCGTCGGAGATGTAAAGGGAGACACTTTTGGCCACCAGCGCTTCCAGGGAGAACTCAAACGACCCGGCTTCCATGATCTGGAGTATCCCGATGGCCTGGCGGCGCAGGGCATAGGGATCCGAAGCTCCGGTGGGTAAAAGATCGATGGAAAAGCAGCCGGCAATGGTGTCGATCTTGTCCGCCACGGCAAGAAGCCGACCGGCGTTGCCCCCTGGCAGGGCCCCGCCGGAACTCACCGGCATGTAGTGCTGTTCCACGGCCCAGGCCACAGCGTCGTTCTCCCCTGCCCTCTTGGCGTAGAACCGGCCCATCATTCCCTGGAGCCGGGTAAACTCGATGACCATCTGGCTGACAAGGTCGGACTTGCAGATCTGAGCGGCCCGGACCACGTCCTTTTCAAGGTCTTTTGCCCCGTGGTTCTCCACAAGGGGTGCCAGGTAGTGTCCCAGGGCCACCAGCCGTGTTCGCTTTTCATACATGGATCCCAGGGAGGCCTGGAAGGTGACCCGTTTGAGTTTCTCAGCAAAGTCGTCCATGGTGGATTCCAGGTCAACGTCAAAGAAGAACTTTGCGTCGGCCAGCCGGGCCCGGATCACTTTTCCATGGCCTTTGGCCACCAGGTCCATGTCCCTGGCCCGGGTATTGTTCACGGCAATGAACCGGGGTTTCAGCCGGCCGTTTGCATCGGCCAGGGCAAAGTACTTCTGGTGTTCCCGCATGGCCGTGATCAACACCTCGTCGGGAAGCTCAAGGAAGAGATCATCAAAGGTCCCCACCACGGGAAAGGGATATTCCACAAGGTTGGTGACAATGTCGACCAGTTCTTCATCCTCCAGAATCGTGCAGCCGCACTGGTCGGCCTCTTTTTCTATGGCCTGTCTCAAAAGGGCTTTTCGCCTGTCAATGTCAACAATGACATGGGCCGATTCGAGAACGGCCTCATACGCTGCGGCCGTGGTCAACGGCTGTTTTCCCGGTGCCATGAACTGGTGGCCGAACACCCACGGTGCAGAGGCAATATCACCGACGATGAAATTCAGGGGCCTCTCTTTGAGAAGTCCGGTTACCGAAATGATGGGACGGGCAAAGCTGATGGAAAGATCCCCCCAACGCATGCGTTTGGGAAAGGGAAGCCCGAGGATGATACCGGGCAGGAGGGTTTCAAGGATGTCAGCAGAAGGAGCGCAGGGGTTTTCGATAACGGCACTCAGATACCGTCCCCGGTCACTGTCGTCAATGGTGATCTCCTCCAGTGCCACCCCCGCTTTCTGGGCAAATTTTTCCGCTGCAATGGTGGGGGCACCGTTCTCGTCAAACCCGATCCTCTCTGGTGGGCCGGTGATGGTGGAGGTTTCGGCTTTCTGTTCGTCTGCCACACCCTCCACAACAAGGGCCAGCCGCCGGGGGGTTCCCATGCACTTGACAGATCCATGCTCGATGCGCTCTTTTGCAAGGGCGGCTTCAAGATCGGTTTTAAACGCCTTGAGGGCCGGTTCAATATACCCGGCGGGGATCTCTTCGGCGCCAATTTCTATTAAAAGGTCACTCATGATTTCACCTGCTTTGATTTCACAGGACGGGGGGCACCCCCGGCCTGGGGGTTGCCCATAAAGGGGTGTCCCATTTCTTCTCTCTTCGCAACATAGGCCCTGGAGCAGGCCCTTGCAATGTTTCGGATCCGCCCGATATACCCGGTGCGCTCGGTGACGCTGATGGCCCCCCTGGCATCCAGGAGGTTGAAGGTGTGGGAACATTTCAGGCAGAACTCGTAGGCCGGCAGCACCAGCCCTTTCTCCACAATGGTCAAAGCTTCGGTTTCGTACTTGCCGAAAAGATCAAAGAGCATTTCCGTGTCGGCGGTTTCGTAGTTGTACCGGGACTGCTCCACCTCCTGCTGGTGGTAGATATCCCCGTAGGTCCGGGTATCGTTCCACTGGAGGTCATACACATTATCCACCCCCTGGAGGTACATGCAGATACGCTCCAGCCCGTAGGTGAGCTCCACGGAAACCGGTTTCAACTCCAGGCTCCCGGCCATCTGGAAATAGGTGAACTGGGTCACCTCCATGCCGTCCAGCCACACCTCCCAGCCCAGGCCCGAAGCCCCCAGGGTGGGAGATTCCCAGTCGTCCTCCACAAAGCGGATATCGTGCTCCAGAGGATCGACACCCAGGGCCTTGAGGCTGTCAAGGTACTGCTGCTGAACATCTGCCGGAGAGGGTTTCAAGATCACCTGGTACTGATAGTAGTGCTGGAGGCGATTGGGGTTTTCACCGTACCTGCCGTCGGTGGGACGGCGGGAGGGCTGCACATAGGCGGTGTTCCACGGTTCCGGTCCGAGAACTCGAAGAAGGGTTGCTGGATGAAAAGTGCCGGCCCCCACCTCCATGTCGTAGGACTGGGTGAGCACACACCCCTTTGCCGCCCAGAAATTCTGCAAATTTAAAATAACATCTTGGAAGTTCATTTTTTTCTCGCTTTTTACAAAAGTGTCATACCTCAACTGCTAAAACCTATGCTTTATTCATCGGGGTCCAGGAACACGATCCCCCGGGTGGCCGCCCGGGTGTTGAGCAGTTCGGCGCTGTTTTCCCCGGCAAGGTGATCTTTCCACTCCTGTTTGACCCTGTTGATACTGTTTTTCTCTCCAATGGCCCAGACACACCCGCCACCCCCGGCCCCTGTAAACCGTGCCCCGCATTGCCCGGCCCCTGCCATGCCGTAAAGGGCCCTGCCCGTGGCATCCAGGACATCCGGTGTCATGGCCAGCCGCAGCTCGGTCTCCTGGTTCATCAAAGCCCCTGCCTTGAAAAAATCCTCTGCCTGGAGGGCCTGGGAAAATCGTCGGGTGATGCCTGAAATCTCCTCCCACTTATCACGATTTTCCCCTGAAATAAATGCATTTACCCATTTTTTATTCACATCCTTTGACACATGGGGCACACCGCAATAGGCCACAAGCATGTGACTGTCCAGGGCATCCATCTCTTCCCGGTGTGTAAAGATCCTTTCCTGGACAAACCCCGGGCCGCCGGGGTTCAACTGCCAGTGCCAGGCATTGACGCCGCCGAAGGCCGCTGCCAGCTGATCCTGGAAGCCGCAGGGGACACCTGCCACCCCGGCCTCGATGTGGTGGGCCGTCACCGCTGCCGTCAGTGGATCCACCCTGCCCTCACGGCATTTTAAAAAGGCCGAGACAATGGCAACCGCTGCTGCTGACGACCCGCCCAGGGCACTTTTCGGGGGGGATGAGGACGCGATCTGGATGTGGACCCCGTCGGCGGCAAAAAAATCGGCAACG
>DATFJZ010000384.1:0-2372 GCA_035268945.1 Desulfobacteraceae bacterium
AAAGCGCAGCAATATATCTGAGTTGTCTCATTGGGTCTGTTCCTCTATTTGGGGTAAGTATGGCGCCTGACCCTCTGTTTTTATAAAAAACGGTGGTATATGTCAAGCCTTTCCACGCATTGATTTGGGTCATAACACTCGATGATCCAGTTTTTAGAATAGCCCCGCCCCAAGGGGTGGTCGGTTATCTCAGAAAAAACTGGATCATCGAGTTTCTGGTGGTGACGGAACCGGGAAAATATAGTAAAGTGATCTGGGTTGAGGCTTGAACTCATTCAAATTAATTTTAAGGAGATACCATGCAGACGGTTGAAGTGATTGATTATATTGTCCAGTGGCTGGCAGACTATGCCCAAGATTCCGGGTTGAACGGGTTTGTGGTGGGGGTGTCCGGCGGTGTCGATTCGGCTGTCACCTCTGTTTTGTGCGCCAGAACCGGGAAAAAGGTCATTGCCCTGGACATGCCCATCCACCAGGACCAGGGGCAAAAGGCCCTTGCCGCACAGCACATCCAATGGCTTGAACAAAAATATGCCAATGTGGAAGGGGTTGAAACAGACCTAACCGCTTCGTTTACCGCCATCCAGAGGGACCTGCCCCTCGAGATCCAGGATGACCTTGCCATGGCCAACACCCGTTCCCGGTTGAGAATGCTTGCCCTCTACGCTTTTGCCTCCCATTACAGGCTTCTGGTGGCAGGTACCGGCAATCGGGTGGAGGATTTCGGGGTGGGATTCTACACCAAGTACGGGGACGGCGGGGTGGACCTTTCGCCCATTGCCGATTTGATGAAGTCCCAGGTGTACACACTTGCCCGGGAGATGAAGATCATCGAAGGCATCGTTGCGGCAGATCCCACCGACGGCCTCTTTGATGACAGCCGCACCGACGAGGGGCAGCTCGGGGCAAGCTATGCCGAACTGGAGGCTGCCATGGCGTTTGAGGCGGACAGCCCCGGGCCCGAGGACGAGGCAGAACTCGATGCCAGGCAGCGAAAGGTCCTTGGGATTTACCGGCGCCTCAACCGTGCCAACCGGCACAAGATGGTGCCCGTGCCTGTCTGCACCATCCCGGAGCACCTGAAATAGGGGCCAGGCCTGACACCATTTTTACTTGCTGATTTCTGCCTTTACGTCCCGGCTGCTGCCGGGATATCAGCAAAACAGGTCTGACCCCCGCAGTAAGCATGCTCGTCTGCAAAAAATCATCAACCCGGTTATCACACCGTCACACACGGGTTGATCCGTTTTTGCCAACGTTTGCCAAAGGGTTACTCAAGCTTGAACGACACTTTCAATTTGACGCGATATGCCACGATCCGGTTGGACTCCAGGCGCATATCCATCTCGATAACCTCGGCAACACGAATATCCCTTACAGAGTTGTCAACGGTGGCAATGGCTGTTTTGGCAGCCTCTTCCCAGGATTTCTCGGACATACCAACGACTTCGATGATTTTATAGACACTCTTATCCATTTCGCTCTCCTTTACGGTTAGATCGTTTAAAGACAGTTTCTTGACATTGTTCCCCCCGGAGTTTGATGCCCGGATATCGGCCGGCAAGGAACAGAGCGGTGTGCCTGGACCGTCCCCGGCAGAGGCAGAAAGCCGCTGAAGAAAGCCCTGGCACATTAGGCCGGTGCTGTTCATTTTGAAACAGACCTGACAAGAACAATGACGATTGATGAACGCGTGAACTACTCGCCCCGGCACACCTTTTAATTCGTAAAAGCTTCCATCATGTGCCATCCCGTGTCCAGGATGGATCTGTTCAGGTCGGATTGGGCCCTTACGTTGCTGCCGGGGGAAAAAGTCGTGGTGGAAAAATTAATCTACACGCTTCAGTTATACCATTATTTCGCGGAAGAGGTCAAATATAAAAATGAAAAATTTCCGCACACCAGCCATGCAGCGGTGGGATAGGGCCCGGGTTATCATCGATTACCGTGGATAATTGTCGGAAAAACGGGCCAAAGGGGTCAGGTATGACACCCCCCCGGGTGGCCGATGTTATGATCAAGTCCGAAAATGATTTGCCGGGGGCCCCGCTGGTATTGTATACTGACTTTTCTGGTTTTCAACATTTCGGACAGAGAAATACTCGAACCGGCATGGCAGGCCCATGGTCATCGAACCGGCCACAACGAATTTTGAAAGTCCTTGGATTGCAGCTGGTTAGCCGGACTTTCATATAAACGGCCATGAGCAGGGTGCTCACAACAAAGATAGAAAGTCGAATTAGAGGCAGCCGGTTCGGGGTTTTGCCCGTAGCGGTTTTGAGCGGCAGCTGTGAGCACGGATGCTCAAGACAGCTGCCGCTCACCTCGGAGCAGCCCATGGACGGGCTGTGAGGGCCGAAGGCAAGCTTTAG
>DATFJZ010000385.1:0-8032 GCA_035268945.1 Desulfobacteraceae bacterium
TGATGGTGTGCGGAGGAGTCTCCCGGCCCGACGCCATGTACACCCAGATCGGCTTCACCCAGTTGCAGGCCCTTTCCAGATCGGGACGCTGCGCTCCCTTTGACAGGGATGCCGACGGCCTGGTGGTGGGGGAAGGGGCCGGCATCATGGTTTTAAAGCGACTGTCCGATGCCGTGGCCTGTGGTGACAGGATTTTCGGGGTCATTACCGGTGCCGGCCTGTCCAACGACATCGCCGGCAACCTCGTCGCACCGGCCAGTGACGGGCAGGTCAGGGCCATGGAGGCAGCTTACCGATGTGCCGGTTGGCACCCCTCCGATGTCCAACTCATGGAGTGCCACGGTTCCGGCACTGCCGTGGGCGACCTTGTCGAAGCCGGTTCCATTAAATCCCTGCGGGAGAATAGCGGGTCCCTGGCCAGAGACCTTGCCATCGGCTCGGTGAAATCCATGACAGGGCACCTGTTGACCGCCGCCGGAGCCGCCGGCATGCTCAAGGTCCTGGCAGGGTTTGCCGAAAAGACCCTGCCCCCTTCCCTCCACTTCTCCGCCCTGCCGGACAACAGTCCCCTGCAAAACTGCGCCACAAAGGTCCAGACAGAGCCGGAGGCGTGGCAGCCAAAAGGTCTTACCGCCAACGCCGATGATACTGCCAGACGGGCGGCGGTCAGCGCCTTCGGCTTTGGCGGCATCAACGCCCACCTGCTTGTGGAGGAGTTCACACCGAACAATTCAAAGACCTTTCCCGGCGGCACCGGCACGGCAGAATTGCCCGGCAATGGCGATGAAGACGGTCCCCCCCCCCGCTTGAATCCGGCACAAGGCCGGGAGAAGGGCATCGCCATCGTGGGCATGGAGACCGTCACCACGGCCGAAACCCCGGACTTCTTCATCCACCCGGGGGAATTTCACATTCCCCCCAACCAGATCCACGAGATACTGCCCCAGCACATCATCATGCTCAAGGCGGCAAAGGGAGCGCTTCTGGATGCCGGTATCACCCCGAGACCGAACAGCGGCCAACCGGAAAGGACCCGGTTTGGTGCGGCCATCGGCATCGGGTTTGACTACAGAGCCACGGACTTTTTTCTCCGGTGGAAAACCGCCATGGTCGATGAAAGCCTTCAGGAGCGTGTTGCCCCGGGACTCAACGCCAACAGGACCCTTGGCGCCCTTGGCGGCATTGCTGCCAGCAGGATCGCCAGGGCATTCAAGCTGGGAGGCCCCTGCTTTACCATTTCGGCGGACACCTCGTCGGGCATCAAAGCCGTGGAGGCAGGAATCAACTCCCTCAGGTCCGGCGAGACGGATGTCTTTATTTGCGGGGCCGTTGATATGGCCGGGGATCCCCGGCAGCAGGCCCTTGATGATACCCTGACCAGGGACACGGACCCCGGAGACGGACCGACCCCCGGCAAAAATGGCGGTGGAAAAAATGGGGCGGCAGAAAGTGCGACGGAAGGGGCGGCCGCCATTGTGATGAAACGGCTTGACCAGGCCATGAACGACAACGACCGGATATACGGCATTGTAAGGGGTGTGGGTAGTGCCAGCGGCGGAGAGATGGCCTTTGAAACCCCGGACAGCCAGGAGAGACTCTCCCGGGCCTGGGACCTCTCCCTGGAAAAGAGCCTGGCCGATGCAGCGGTTCTGCCTTCGGCCATCACCCGTTACCAGACCCCGTTTGCCGGAACCCCTTCCGGGGATGAATTTGAAAAACGGCCCACCGCCATCAGCGGCATCACCGCCTTGATCAGGACAGCACTGGCCGTCTCCACCACCGTTTCCTCTTCCCCGGGGGACGGGCAGAGAAAATCGGCACAAGACCCGGAGCTGGTCAGCCTTGCCTCGGTTACCCGGGACGGAGCCTGTTCCCATGTCATCCTGGAACAGCCCCACCCCGTGGAAACACAAATAGAAGCGGGACCAATCGGCAACACTGCCAGGGAACAGAACCGATCTTCCGGGAAGCAGATCCCGGTAACCCCGGACAACTGTCCCAGAGATCCCGGGCTTCTCCACAACCTCGAGGTGGTTTCCCGGAGCAATGGTACCAATCCGAACCAAGGGGAATGCCACGGTGGTAAAACAGATGACCACCACCTCCGCGGTTCCAGCCAGCCGTCGTCCAGAAGGCCGTTTAAGAAGAAAAACTCCGTCCACCCGGGGGGAGCCGGCTCCGACCCAAACAATTATCACGGTGCCCAAATGGATTCCGGCCTGCTCGATGCCATCCACCAGTCAACCCTGGCAACAGCTGCGGCCCACAGCAAATTCCTCGATCTTTCCGCGACCACCATGCCGCCCATGGAGGAGCAGTTCAAGGCATTGACCCGGCTTGCCGCCCTCTGCCATGATACCCCCCTGCCCGGCCGGGCCGACGGCGTTACGCCCCGGAAACGAGAGGAACACGACAGAACCGGTGAAAAACCAAAACAGCGTTTTTCCGGCCAGCACGTCACTACACCGGAACCTGCCCCCCTGTTTACCAGGGAGATGTGCATGGAGTTTGCCACGGGCCTTGCCGCCAACGTCCTCGGAGAGGCCTTTGAATCCGTTGACACCCACCCTGTCCGGGTACGACTGCCAGATGCCCCCCTGATGCTTGTGGACAGAATCATGAGCATTGAGGGGGAGATGCTCTCCCTGACATCGGGAAAGATCGTCACCCAGCACGATGTCTCCGAAGGGGCATGGTACCTCGACGGCGGCAGGGCTCCGGTCTCCATCGCCATCGAAGCGGGACAGGCGGATCTGTTTCTCTCTTCCTACCTGGGCATTGACCACCGGGTAAAAGGAGAGCGCAAATACCGGCTTCTGGATGCCATGGTGACCTTTCACCGAACCCTTCCCCAGCCCGGCGAAACCATCGAGTACCACATCGAGATCGACCGGTTCCTCAAACAGAACGAGGTGTATCTCTTCTTTTTTCACTACAAAGGGTATATCGACAACGAGCTGTTCATCTCCATGCGCAAGGGGTGCGCCGGTTTCTTCACCGACGGGGAGGTGGCCGATTCCGGGGGCATCATCCTGAAAAAAGAGGAGACAGAGATCGTTGAACCCGCTTCGAACAAAGTTTCTGTTCTTCCCGGGGAACATTACGGTAACGAACAAATCGTTTACAACCAGCAAAACCATGGCCCTGACACTGTGGAACATTACGGTGACGACCAGGTCGAGGCGCTGCGGAACGGCCGGCTGGAGGAGTGCTTCGGTCCCGGGTTCAAGGACTTCAGGCTCGGCCGGGGGTTGAGGCTGCCCGGGGGACGGCTGCACCTCATCGACCGGGTCACTGCGCTGGATTTTTCCGGCGGCAGGTTTCAAAAAGGAGCTATCACGGCAGAGGCCGATATCCATCCCGATGCGTGGTTTCTCACCTGCCATTTCATCGATGACATGGTGATGCCCGGCACACTGATGTATGAGTGCTGCGCCCATGCCCTGAGAATTTTCACCCAGCGCATGGGATGGATCACAGACAGGGACACGGCGCATTACGATGTGATCCCGGGACTGGAAAGCGACTTGAAATGCCGGGGCCCTGTTACTCCGGACACACGGAAAGCCGGCTATTATATCGAAATCAAGGAGATCAGCTTTGCCCCGGCCCCCTATGTGATTGCCGATGCCCACATGTTTTCCGACGACCACAGGATTGTGCTTTACAAAAATATGGGACTGACCGTTTCAGGGCTTTCCCGTGAAGAGATGGAACGAATTCGGAGATAAACGATGAACTACTCAAAGGTATATATCGACCAGATCAGTTATGAACTTGCCCCCAATGTTGTGACCACCGATGACATCGAAGCACAACTGAAACCGTTCTACGACAGCACCGGGTTTAAACCGGGCCAGCTGGAAACCATCACCGGTATCCGGGAGCGGCGGTTCTGGGATGCGGATCACACCCTGGCCGGGGGGGCTGCCAAGGCCGGCAAAAAGGCCCTGGAGGCTTCGGGCCTCTCCCCGGACCGGATAGGTGCCCTGGTTTTCTGCGGTGTGGGGCGGGACGGATTTGAGCCGGCAACGGCCTGTGCCGTTGCCGATGCTCTGAAAATCGGTTCCATGGCCCACGTGTACGATGTCTCCAATGCCTGCCTCGGGGTGATCACCGGCATGGTTCAGGTGGCCAACGAGATCGAGCTTGGCAACATCCGGGCTGGCCTTGTGGTCTCCTCGGAAACGGCAAGGCAGATCGTGGACGCCACCATCCGGGAGATCAACGAGAAGAAAAGCGTTGAGTTCTACAAAAAAACCATTGCCACCATGACAGGGGGATCTGGAGCCGTGGCGGTCCTTCTCACCGACGGCTCCTTTGACACCGGTGAACCGGGGCACAAAATCCAGGGCGGGGTTGTCCAGCACGCCAGCGAGCACCACGATCTCTGCCGCTGGACCTTTGGGGAAAAGGGGATGCCAACGGATTCGAAAATCCAGATGAGAACCGATGCCCAGGCAGTGCTGGAACACGGCCTTGTCCTGGCCCGGAAAACCTTCGAGCGGTTCAAGGCGGAACTTGCCCTTGCCGATGACAAGCCGGACAAATTCATCTGCCACCAGGTGGGCTCCACCCACCAGATGATGTTCCACCGGGCCATGGACATCGACCCGGCCAGGGACTTTGCCACCTATCCCTATCTTGGCAACATCGGCACGGTGTCCCTGCCCATCACCGCTGCCATTGCCGATGAGAGGGGCTTTCTGGAAAGAGGTGACCATGTGGGATTCCTCGGCATCGGTTCCGGCTTGAACTGCCTGATGCTGAACATCCAGTGGTAGGGACTCGATGACTGGTAGGGACTCGATGACAATTTCTGCCAAATCCACCGGTTCGTCAGGCCTGACCCTCCATGGCAAAAACCACCATCGCGGCTGACCATGACATGATTTTAACCCTGGACATGAGAACACGGAAAATCACATGATTCGACTGATAAACAAGAAAATTACCTCCACCAGAGGGTTTGACCACCTTTACAATTTCACATCCCGTTATGCTTTGATCAACGGTCACACGCTTCACTATCTGGACCAGGGCGAGGGAAAACCGGTGCTCATGGTCCACGGCAACCCCACCTGGTCCTTCTATTTCCGAAATCTTGTCACACAACTTTCCGGTCAGTACCGCACCATTGCCCCGGACCACATGGGGTGCGGGTTTTCCGACAAACCGGACACAAACCGTTACGACTACACCCTGGCCAGCCGGGTAAAGGACCTTGAAGCCCTTGTCGAGCACCTGAACCTTACCGAGAAGATCACCCTGGTGGTCCACGACTGGGGGGGGATGATCGGCCTGGCCTTTGCACTGGCCCACCTGGATCGGATCGAAAAAATTATCATCACCAACACCTCGGGATTTCTTCTGCCCCGGAACAAACGGTTTCCCCTGCGGCTGGGGCTGATAAAATACCTCAAGCCCCTTGCCGTTCCAGCGGTGCTGGGACTGAACCTCTTTTCCAGGTGCGCCCTGTTCATGGCTGCCTCAACAAAACTTGGAACGGATGTCAAAACAGGGCTTACCGCCCCGTACAATTCGTGGAAAAACAGGATTGCCACCCTGAAATTTGTCGAGGATATCCCCCTCGGTCCGAAGGACCCATCGTACAGCCTGGTCAAAGGGGTTGATGACAACCTGTCAAAGCTTGCCGGCATTCCCATGTTGATCCTCTGGGGAAAACAGGACTTTGTCTTTGACGAGGCCTTTCTCGACGAGTGGAAGGCACGGTTCCCCCATGCCAGGGTTCATCTGTTTGAAGATGCCGGCCACTACCTGTTCGAGGACAAACCCCGGAAAACAGCAGAGTTGATCGAAAAGTTCCTTAAGGCCCCTTCCTGATGGAAGCCCCACAAACATCTTGAAATATTACCGGATTTCATGTAATCTTGCGCAAATCTCCGTACCGGAACGGGGCTGTAACGATTGAGCAGGAACCCAAAAATATGGCCAAAAAGAAGAACAAAAAAGCCAAGCAGAAAAAACACGTCACCATGGATTGTGACCAGCTTGAAGCAGAAGGCAACCTTCTCCTTGTATCAAAGAATACCAGAAAAGCGATAAAATTTCTGAAATCAGCACTGAAAAAAGCCGGGGAACCCGCACAGAAAGAAAGAATCCGGGCCAGCCTGTTTGCTTCCTATCTTGCCAGGGAAAAGGAGCTCAAGAAAAAAAACATGCAGGACGAGGCGGAAGAGGTGTTCCAACAGGCAATGGAACATTTGCCTGACATGGCAAACACAACGGAAGAGACCCTTGTCCTGCTGATCACTTCCAGCAGCAGTTATCAGGCCTTTGACGCGTGCAGCCGGTTTTTTGACCATCATAAACCGTCACAGAGAATCACAAGACTTCTCGGGGAAAAACTCGTCACGGAAAACGGCTGGGACCTTCTGGACCTTTTTGATAATTTGACATTTTTAAACAGCGGTGCCGACCTGATCCAGCAGGCCGCTGCCCTTATGAACAAGGGAAAGTGGGAAGAGGCCAAAGATGTCATGCAGACCCTGCCTCGCTCTTCGCCCTTTTTCAACCTCCGCATGTTCTGCCGTGCCATGGTTTCGTTTTATGCTGACAATGATGCGGACATGGTCAAGGCCCTCTCCACCATTGATGAAAAGTCCCTGTTTAACGAAAGCGCGGCGGTTTTGAAGGCTTCTGTCAATCCCGGTCCAGGAGGGGGGGTCCCCATGGAAGGAATCGATTCAGACAACCCCTTTCTACCGCTTTTCTACAAAACCGGTTTCAATATTCAGCACCAGGTGACTGGGCTTATCAACCACCTGAAAAAAAGGGGATACAACACAAAATGCGCCTCCCTTATCCAGGAACTGGCCAGGTCCATATACCCGGAAGACACCGAGGTTGCCGTCTTCTATCTTGTCGAGACGGTGTGGAGCCGGGACGAGTTTTTTGACCACCCAGATGCAGAAGACAACTATTTCAGCATGATAGAAGAGAGTCTGCTGAAAGGAAAGGCAGAGTACCTGAAAACAAAAATTCAAATACTGCTGTCAGAGGATATTCTTTCCGATACTGCCATCTTTCTCAAACTGGTGGAAAAAGAGATTTTTGACCCTGAGGAACGGGCCATTGCAACGTCCACCGCTATCCTGAAAGCCCTCACAATTCTCCATGCCAGTCCCGACGATTCTTGTCTTGACCAGGTGACCTCCTTTGAAAAAAAGGTCCTTGGCATCACCTCCGGTGAGCTCTGGGAAGCTCTTCTGGAAACGGCATACCACGGGGTTACCATTGATCGGTACAACAGGAAGCTGTTTGAGGCAGCAGCAGCCCTTCCCTGCCGGTCACGGAACGCCCAGAAGATAAAAGAAAAGATCTTTGTTCTCATGGGCGAAGTGTTTCCAAAGGACCCCTACCCCTGCCTGGAGCTTGCCACCCTCTACCACGGCAAAAATGCCTATCGAAAGGCGGAAAACATCCTGGAAAAGGCAAAAGAGATAGCCCCCCACGACCAGAGGGTCCTTGACAAGCATGTTATCTCCCTGCTCATATCAGCGGACAGGAATATCGCACGAAAGAAGTTTCACCTGGCATGGAACGACCTTGAAAAGGCAGAGGCCTTTCATTCCAGGAACTGCGATCTGTTGATCAAGGAAAAAAAATTCTTCAGCCGGATCGTGGAAAAACCGGAAATACCGATAAAGGCATTAAAGATCAAGCTGAACTCCTTTCCCGATTTCACCAGGGCCAGGCTTGCTGCCATGTTGTTCGTCGATATCACAAGGGCAGGAAAGAAACAGGACCTGGATAAAGCCAAAACCAAGGTCTCCTCGTTGTTCAACAGAAGAAACTTCAAGGAGTTAACATCCTCCGAGGCAGCGGCCCTTTTACTGCCCCTGCCAAGGGAATGGCAGGCGGTGGTTTCCCCACCGGGGATCGCACCTGTTTTTCTGGACATCTTTGATGGTTTTCTTGATCTTCTGGATGACGGGGATCTGTTCGAGGTCATTGACCGCATCGACACCCCCCAACCCTGGGATAAATTCATGGACCAGCTGGATCAAAG
>DATFJZ010000386.1:0-2190 GCA_035268945.1 Desulfobacteraceae bacterium
CTCCCTGCGCATTGCCAGAAAAAAAGAGCAAAACACCATTGAAATCGATGTGGATGTCCTGGAAAGACAGTGTGACACCGAATATGTCAAACAGATCCGGGATGTGGTGGAGGATTATGAGGCGGTTCTCTCCCTTGCCTGCGGGGTGGGCCCCCAGTTTTTAACGGAGATGTACGATGAAACCACGATCTTTCCCGGTGTGAACACCACCTTTTTCGGCGGTGCCGTCCAGCACGGCATATGGGAGGAGCGATGCGCCGGATGCGGCACCTGCCGCACACACCTCTTTGCAGGCCTGTGCCCCGTTGCCAGATGCGCCAAAAGCCTCCTCCACGGCCCCTGCGGGGGCTCCTCCCAGGGGATCTGCGAGGTCAACAAAGAAACAGCCTGCATATGGGATGCCATTGTCAGACGGAAAATGGCAGCAGGAGAACTTGAGGAGCTTCTGGCGGTAAAAGAGCTGAAAGACTGGCGAACGGCACGCCACGGCGGACCGCGCAGGAGCATCCGGGAAGAACTGATCAAGGGGAACATTTAACACTCATCTTTCCTGGTTGCCATTGGTGGATCCGGCCTGGATCATTGCCTGCCCTTTCAACGAAACAATTCTGGCAAAAAAACACAAGAAAACAGGCCTGCCCCGGTGGTCAGCGTATCCGTCAGAAAGTTGAGTCTAAAACATAAGGAGAAAAGCGGAATGGGCGATCTCAAATCACAAAGCAATCTTGAAAAGGTCCTTACGGCCGGCCATTTTGCCTTTACAGGGGAATGCGGACCGCCAAAGGGGGCCAATGCAGATCATCTCAAGGAGAAATTCCAGTATCTCAAGGGCAATGTGGATGCGGTGAACATCACCGACAACCAGACCGCTGTGGTGCGCATGTCTTCCCTCGCCGCATCGGCCATCATGGTGGGCCAGGGACTTGAGCCCAATTTCCAGATGGTGTGCCGGGACCGCAACCGCCTGGCCATCATGAGTGATATCCTCGGTGCCCATGCCCTGGGCATACGGAACATGCTCTGCCTGTCAGGGGACCACCAGACCTTCGGCAACCACCCCCAGGCAAAGAATGTCCACGACATCGATTCCATGCAGCTCATCGCCCTGGTCAAACACATGCGGGACCAGGGGACCTTTCCCAACGATGAGGCCATTGACGTTCCCCCGAAAATGTTCATCGGCGCGGCGTGCAATCCCTTTGCCGATCCCTGGGAATACCGTGTTCACAGGCTTTCTGCCAAGATAGCGGCAGGGGCCGATTTCATCCAGACCCAGTGCATCTTCAACATGGAAAAGTTCACCGATTTCATGAAACAAGTGGTGGACATGGGTCTCCATGAAACATGTCATATCCTTGCCGGGGTGACCCCCATGAAAAACGCCGGCATGGCGAATTTCATGGCCAGGTATGTTCCCGGCATGGACATTCCCGATTCCCTGATCAAGCGGCTCAAGGGGGTGGACAAGCGGGACCAGGCCGAAGAGGGCATTCAGTTCGCCCTGGAGCAGGTGGAGACCTTCAAGGCCATGGAGGGGGTGGCCGGTGTCCACATGATGGCCATTGAGTGGGAGCACAAGGTGCCGGAAATCGCCCAAAGGGCCGGGATGCTGCCACGACCTGTGGTTTAGCGTGCCGCAAAGGAGGCAGAATAATGTGATATCCTTGCCGGGGTGATCCCCTGGATGGGTGCCGTCAGGATCACAGATTACCCGACAGGGCAAGAACACGGCGGCTGATGCTGAGGCTGTTCAGCCCCGGATAAAAGAGTTCATGGGAGCCTGACTGAAAGGGAAGGTAAACAAGGTCGATCCTTTTCGGTTTCACTTGCGCCCTGGCCAGAAGCGGCAGATACTCCTTACCCGGCTTGAGCAGGGAGGCAAGGGTGATCCGGATGCTTTCCACGGCTTGAGATGCGGGAAGGGTTACCGGATGAAGCTGACGGTTTGGGATTTTTTTTTCCGTATCAAAACCGGGCTGGTGGATGAGAAGCTGAGTGGTCAGCCTCAAAAAAATTTTCGGCCGTATCTTGAACGCCGGCGCCCAGTATAGCAGCTCCTGGTTCGCCATTCCCGGCTGAACCACCATGGGCAGGTTTCCCTCCTTGACCAGATCGGCAAAGGAGGAAATGTTTATACCGGAAATACCAGCCCCTATCCGCCAGAATGGCAGGTAAACATCACCCGTCTGG
>DATFJZ010000387.1:0-7082 GCA_035268945.1 Desulfobacteraceae bacterium
TACTTTTCCGGGATGCCCCCCCGAAAGAGAAGTCCTGCAAGGGAACCGGCAATAATGGCTCCTGAATTGACAACAGTTCCAATCAAAGATTTCACCTCCCTGTAGCCCGAATGGCCGGTCCATGGTTAGAGAACCGGCAACAACGAAACTTGGATGAGATAATTTTCAGTTTTACGTGGTAAGTTTCTTGAATCATGTTTCTTGATCATAAAACTTGCTTTTAAAAATTTTTAATGAGAAAATAACAAAACAGGTGTAAATCAGATTTCAAATTTACATTTTAAACTTAAAGCTCCTATTCAGAATAAAACTGCCCATATGTCTTGACCTTTAAGCCATATTCTGGAAAATTTTAATCCGGTCATGGGTCTGATTATCAGTTTTTTAACTCTGCTTATAATTCATTGGTCATAAATTGTCACGGATTAAAGGTCGCCATGGAAGAAAAAAAACAACAACACATAATAGCAGATCGCAAGGATGCCGATAAGACCATAGAGGTTTTGTTTGAAATTTCCCACGCCGTATCCACCACATTCAATCTTGATGAACTCTACAAGGCCATTCACACCTCCCTTGGAAAGATCATCAATGTGAATAATTTTTTCATTGCCATGATCGATATGGAGGAGGGCACCCTCTCCTTCCCCTGCTGGGTCGATGAAAAAGATGATAGTCCCCCGAAGATTTCCAGTTTCAGCAGGCCCCTCTCCCTTACAGGCCGGGTGATCCAGGCAAAAAAGCCGTTGATGTTCACCGAAGACCAGATCAAAGAGATCATTGCCATTGACCCCCGGGGGATAGCCGGGACACCCTGCAAGGAGTGGCTGGGAGTGCCCCTGATGATAAAAAACAGCGTCATCGGTGCCATGGCGGTTCAGAGTTACAGCGACGGAAATATCTACAAACAAGCCGATCTGGACCTCCTCAACCTTGTGGCACAGCACATTGCCCTTGCCATCGAACGAAAACAAACCGATGAAGCCCTCCACAACCAGAGGGCAATCCTGGAAAAAATCCTCGAAACCTCTCCTGTCGGGGTTTGTCTTTTGGAAAACAGGACCTTTCAATGGGTCAACAATGAAATGGTAAGGCTTTTCGGATACACGAGCAAAACCGATTTCGAGGGGAAAAATGCCGAAATGGTCTACCCCAGCCGTGAATCTTACACAAGAGCCGGGGAGAATTTCTATTCAGATCTGAAACAGACGGGCAAGGCCGATATGGATCTTGATTTCATGCGCAGGGACGGTTCTGTTTTCCCAGGTCATATTCAGCTTGGAAGCGCAGAATCCTCAGACCCCATGAGCTGGACCATTGCCACAGTTTCAGACCTTTCTGTGAGGAGGCATGCAGAAGAAGAGAGAAGCAGAAATGAAAAACTCAAGGTCGTCCTGGAAATGGCAGGGGCCGTATGCCATGAACTCAATCAGCCCCTCCAGGCCATCATCGGATATATCGAACTTATCATGATGGACAACTGGAAAGAGGCTCCATTCTCAAACGAATTGAAAGCCATTGACAACCAGATAAAAAGGATCTCAAAAATCACAAAAAAACTTTCAAGTATCACAAAATACAAGACAGTAAACTACCCCGGCGAAACAAAAATTGTTGACATATGGGGGGCCGATCAAGGCAGCGAGGGGCCTTGATCAATGCCCCTTACAGAGGAAGTCCCCATGAGTACCACCAATGCCCGGAAAAACCTGCTGCCGTACATGGCACTGCTCACGGCAACCTTTTTATGGGCCAGCTCGTTTGTCGCCCTTAAGCTTGCCTTTCACGCCTATCCCCCCATGGTTGTCATTTTCGGCAGAATGGCCATCGGCACGGTCTGCATTCTCTGCATCCCCGGCCTGTTCCGAAAAAACCGGGTACATAAAAAGGACATCACATCCATTGCACTGATGGTCCTGCTTGAGCCCTGCCTCTATTTCCTCTTCGAAGCAAAGGCCATTGAACTGACAACGGCCTCCCAGGCCGGCATGATCACGGCACTGCTGCCCCTGATGGTGTCCTGCGCTGCCTTTTTTGTTTTAAAAGAGCCCCTTGGCCTGAAAACCCTTGCAGGACTGGGACTCTCAGTGTTTGGGGCATGCTGGCTGAGTTTCGGGGGAGAAGCGACCATGGATGCGCCCAATCCCCCGCTGGGGAACCTTTTTGAACTGATTGCCATGGTATGTGCCGCCGGGTACACCATTATCCTGAAACAACTGACGGAAAGGGGGTACACCCCCCTGTTTCTTACAGCCGTCCAGGCCTTTGCCGGAACCCTTTTTTACTTTCCCCTGGTTTTCATGGACTCACCACCCATGCCCACTGCTGCGGCCCCCGTTGCAATGGCCGCGGTGATCTATCTCGGCTCTGTTGTCACCCTTGGCGCCTACGGCTGCTTTAATTACGGGGTATCCAGGATCCCGGCCGGCCAGGCCTCGGCCTTTGTCAACCTGATCCCTGTCTTTGCTTTGTTCATGGGCATGGCTGTTTTAAAGGAACGGCTCACATTTGAGCAATACATTGCCTGCGCCATTGTTTTTTCAGGGCTCTATCTAAGCCAGCAGACCGGGGAAACCCCGGCAGGAACACCACCGCTATCCGGGAAGCATCAATGACCCCCCTTCCCGGGGTCTTTCAGGGCTTTCCCCCGCTCCACATGAGCCTTGCCTTGAGAACATTAAAATAGTTCTGGTCTGAAAATGTGATCATTTTCATCGAGTGGGCACTCTTTTTTACAACGATCCTGTCCCTGGAGTCTATGTCCATGCCTTCCTGACCATCAAAGGTCAGGGCTATGTCTGTGGGATCGCCTTCAAGCCTGATTTCGATTTCCGACGTGTCCGCAACGATCAGGGGACGGTTGGTCAGGGTAAAGGGACAGATGGGCGTCAGGATAATACCGGGCACTGTCGGATGAACCACAGGACCTCCGGCTGCCAGGGAGTAAGCCGTAGAGCCGGTGGGGGTTCCCACGATAAGGCCGTCGGCCTTGAACGTGGTCAGATAGCTGGCGTTGATATAAACCGCACTGTAAGCCAGCCGGGACAAGGCGCTTTTGTTGATCACAACATCGTTGAGAACGTCCACGGAAGCAATTTCTGCTTCTTTTCTGATGACGCTTACATTGAGGCACATGCGCTCCTCGACGGAAAACCGGCCATCGAGAAGGGCTCTCACTGCTTTGTACAGGTCGTTTTCCGTTGTTTCGGCGAGAAACCCCACCTCTCCGAATTTTATCCCCATAAGGGGAATATCCCGGCTGCCGATTAAACGGGCCGCACTGAGAAAGGTGCCGTCCCCGCCGAGAACGATGATGCAGAAAAAATCCGATGCCGGTAGCGGCGAGTCAAAGTTGTCGGCAAAAATCACTTTAACTCCCTTTTTTTTCAACCAGGCTTCCAGTTCCACGGCTTTTTTTTGGGCTTTTTCATCTTTTTTCACTACAATGCCAATGGCTTGCTTCATAACAGACGTCTCTTTGTTACGCTTGAATTTAAAAACATTCAGCTTTCATCACTGTCGTGTATCCCTTGTGAGACCTAAAAGCCGAACAACTCCCAGACAATACATCCCCATTGTATTACCGAAACAGGGGACAAAGATGCAAGGGATTTTTTGGATTCCCCGCCCTTTTTTCATTTATTCCTCGCTTTGCCTCCTTCCTGGAAAACAAATAACAGCCTCTAAAATCTTATTTTCCTTGACTCCCAGGGACTGTGCCAGTATAAATCATACACTGTTTAGTGCTTAAACGAAAATGCACCCATCTGCTGCGTTAAGGTGGCCATTACCCATTTAACACGGTGATGATGCTTTGCAGCACACCAAATACAGGATCAAAAACCCGGAGGCAACCGCAATACGCCGCCGCCATCACGATATGCAAAAGATACAAAACAGAATCGGTCAAGGAGCAATGGCAGGTATTCAACGGGGATGGTCCGGCTATCTCTGGCTGCTCAAAATCCTCGTCCCCATCTCCTTTGCCACCCTGGTTCTCATCTGGTCCGGCTGGCTTTACCGCCTGGATTTTCTCATCCAGCCGGCCATGGGAGTTCTCTCCCTGCCTGCCTCTGCGGCCCTTCCCCTGATCATAGGCCTGTTAACGGGCATATACGGTGCCATCGCCGCCATGGCGACCATGGCATTGACAATCGATCAGATGACCCTGATTGCCATCTTCCTGCTGATCTCCCACAACCTTGTCCAGGAGAGCATCGTCCAGGGCAAGTCCGGTTTGAACGCCTTTTTTGCGGCCCTTTTCCGCCTTAGTGTCTCCTTTCTGGTCACCTTTACCGCGGCTGCCGTCCTGGATCCATCCGCCCCTGCTGCTGCCGGTACTGGCGCCGCCGGGGGTGTTGAGCCGGCCCTCTCCTTTTCCGTTCTTTTCCGGCAGTGGACCGTGGACACCGCTGGTTTGTGCCTGCAGATCTTTGCCATCATCATGCCCCTCATGGTCACCCTGGAGCTGATGAAGCAGTTTGATCTCATCCGCCACCTCGTCAGAATCATCCACCCACTACTCGCCGTCATGGGGTTGAGCCGGAATACGGGCATGCTATGGCTGACGGCGGCTTTTTTCGGACTCTCCTACGGCGCCGCCGTGATTGTGGAGGAAACCAAGACCAGCAACTTTTCCAGGGATGAACTGACAAGGCTCCACCTCTCCATCGGCATCAACCACGCCATGGTGGAAGACCCGGCACTGTTTCTGCCCCTTGGAATCCCCGTGTTCTGGCTCTGGATTCCCCGCCTCACCGCTGCCATTGCTGTCATATATCTGTTCCATTTATTAAATTTTTTCAGGAGACTTCATGCTAAAAGAGCTGTCCATAAAAAACTTTGCCATCATCGATGACATGAGAATATCCCTTTCCAGCGGACTCACCGTGCTAACCGGTGAAACCGGGGCTGGAAAATCGATCATCATCGAAGCGGTGAATCTTCTCCTGGGCAGCCGTGCCTCGGCGGACCTGGTGCGCACAGGGGAAGAGAGTGCAGAGCTTGAGGCTTTTTTTGACATCGATCCTGCAACCAGTGCCGCACGGATCATGGATCAACAGGGGCTGGATGCCAGTGAGGGGCTGATGATCAGGCGGGTGATCTCCTCCAGCGGCAAGCACAGGGTCTTTGTCAATGCCAGGCAGTCCACCATGCAGTTTTTAAAACAGGTCACCCACAACCTCGCCGGCATCTCCAGCCAGCACGCCCACCAGGGGCTGTTAAGAGAGGAGAACCACCTGGATATCCTTGACAGGTTTGCCGGTACCCATGACTTGCGAAGCCAGGTCAAATCCCTCTTCCTCCGGCTGGTGCCCCTGGCGAAAACCATTGCCGATTTAAAGAAAAACATGGATCACACCCGGGAAGAGAACGAGTTTCTCAGGTTTCAGATCGACGAGATCGAGGCGGCCGGTATCCAGCCCCAGGAGGACCTTACCCTGGAAGAGGAGCGAAACCGACTTAAAAATGGCGCTGAAATCCTGGATATTGTCACCCGGGGGGACAACGAGATTTACACCCGGGAGAACTCCATTGTGGAGCGCCTGGGCATGATAAAGGCCGATTTTGAAAAATACAGCAGCGTTGATGCCGCCCTGGCCGAAAAGGGAGAGAAAATCTCCCAGAATTTATTAGATCTTGAGGACCTGGCCCAGGAGCTGAGAAACCACGCCGCAACCATTGAACTGGATCCTGCGGCCCTGGAAGAGACAGAGGCCCGGCTGGACCTGATCCAGAAACTCAAGCGAAAGTACGGCCCCACCCTGGAAGACCTCTTTACCACCCATGGGGCCCTGAAAGAGAAACTCGCCGCCACGGACAACATCGAAGAACGCATCCACTCCCTGGAACAGGAAAGTGCTGCCCTGGCAGAGGCGTTGTCCCAAAAATGCGTTGACCTCTCCCAAAAGAGAAAAAAGGCCGGCAAAACCCTTGGACAGCTGGCGGAAAACGAGCTGACAGAACTGGAAATGGGCCAGACCGAGTTTTCCGTCTCCATTGCCCAGGCAGAGGCCGATCCGGGGAAAAACGAGATAGCCACCGGCGACGGCATGAAAATCTGGGAAACCGGCATGGACCGGGTGGCCTTTCTCATGGCCCCCAACCCCGGGGAGGCGCCAAAGCCCTTAAGCCGCATCGCCTCGGGCGGAGAGCTCTCCAGGGTGGTGCTGGCCCTCAAAGCCGTCCTCTCGGAGACCGAATCCCTTGGCACCCTTGTCTTTGACGAAGTGGATGCCGGTATTGGCGGTAAAACCTCGGAAAAAGTGGGCCGGAAATTAAAAAAGCTCTCAGAACAGTACCAGGTAATCTGCATCACCCACCTGGCACAGATCGCCAAATACGGCACCAGCCATTTCCAGATAACAAAATCGGTTCTCAACAAACGGACCGCCACCACCATCACCCCCCTGGAAGACCACGGGGAAAGGATCAAGGAGCTTGCCAGGATGATCGCCGGCGAAGAGATCACCAGCGCCACCCTGGCCCACGCCGAAGAGCTTCTTGTCCGGGGGCGGGCATCGAACAACGTTAAAGGATAATTTCCATGATAAAAATAGTACTGCTGCTCCTTGGCAGCTTCTTCGTTTTTCTCTACCTTTTCCAGGGGAAAATGATCTTTTATCCCCAAAAGGTGCCCCGGGTTTCCAGGGAAAGATTCAAAGCGTTCCAGTATGAGATCCAAACCGGAGAGGTGGTCCTGAAAGGGTGGTTTGTCAACAGGGGCACCTCACTGGAAAGACCCCTTATCATCTATTTCGGGGGCAATGCCGAAGAGGTGTCGGGCAACCTTGCCGATATTGACAACATCGACACGGACTCTTTTCTCTTCATCAACTACAGGGGCTACGGGGATAGCCAGGGCAAACCCGGTGAAGAGAACCTGCTCAGGGACGGCCTGGCGATTTTTGACCACATGGTCACCAGCGAGAAGATCCCCGGAAACCGCATTGTCCTCATGGGCAGAAGCCTGGGGACAGGGGTTGCCTGCCACGTGGCCGCCAATAGAGACCCAGCTGCCGTTATCCTGGTCACCCCCTTTGACAGCCTGGTCAATGTGGCAAAGAAGCACTACCCGATTT
>DATFJZ010000388.1:0-3482 GCA_035268945.1 Desulfobacteraceae bacterium
CAATGGACTGGGCCGCCATGATCCCCACGGCCTGGCCCACATCCACGATGGTACCGTGGGCCAGATCCCTGCCGTAGCACCGGGCGCACACTCCGTGCCGGGACTTGCAGGTGAGCACCGAACGGATCTTGGCACTGGTAACGCCGGCTTTTTCAATGCGCTCCACATACCCTTCATCCAGCTGAACGCCCACTTCGGCCAGGACTTCATCTGTGTAAGGGTCCCGTATCGGTCCCTGGGTCACCCGGCCGAGGATTCGCTCGCCAAGGCTCTGGATCACCTCGCCGCCCTCGAACAGAGATTCCACTTCCACCCCCATGAGGGATCCGCAGTCGTACTCGGACACCATGCAGTCCTGGGCCACATCGGCAAGACGGCGGGTAAGATACCCGGAGTTTGCCGTTTTAAGGGCGGTATCTGCCAGCCCCTTTCGGGCCCCGTGGGTGGAGATAAAGTACTGAAGGACCGTAAGCCCCTCCCGGAAACAGGCCGTGATGGGATTCTCGATGATCTCACCGGAGGGTTTGGCCATAAGCCCCCGCATGCCGGCAAGCTGCCGCATCTGGTCCTTGCTGCCCCTGGCGCCGGAATCGGCCATCATGTAAACGGCATTGAGCTTGTCCCCTCCACCGCTGTCTGATCCGGGATTCTTCATGTGCTCCATCATGGTATCGGCAATGTCATCGGTGCTCTTGGCCCAGATATCAACCACCTTGTTGTACTTCTCACCCTGGGTGATGAGGCCTTCCGAATACTGTCTCTTGATGTCCTCAACATTGTTCTGGGCGGACTGGATAATATCCCATTTTGAATCGGGAATAATCATGTCGTCAATGCAGATGGACAGTCCACCGAGGGTCGAGTACTTGTAACCGATGTCTTTGAGCCGGTCGGCAAGGACAACGGTCTCCTTGACACCGATGTTCCGGTAGGCATAGTCGATCATCCGGCTAACCTCGGATTTTCCCATGAGCTGGTTGACAAGAAAGAAGGGGAGGGTCGTCTCCCGCTCATCCACCCGGAAAATATTGAAATAACCTCCGGTTTCAATGACATCGGAAAACTGCCCCTTTCGCAGGCCAAAAAGCTGTTCTGCCTTGATCTCCGACGCCTGGAAATAATTTTTAAACTCTTTTTTGGTGAGCAGTCCGATCTCTTTTCCCGGATTGACCCTGTCCCCATACATATCGGCTACCGCATCAAAGGATTTCCCCTTTTTCAAGGCATCAAAGGCCGCTTTTGCATCATCCCTGCCGGCAATCTGAAGTCTGGAGAGGGAGAGCAGGGTATCCCCGGGAATGATCTCCCACAACAGGATCCTGCCACAGGTGGTATCATGCACTTCATCATCAATCCTCACCCGTATTTTGGTGTGAATGGTTATCTGACGGGCATCAAAGGCAGATCTCACCTCTGACACCCTGGAAAACAGGGTCCCTTCACCGGGCTCATTGTCAACCCCCCGGGTCATGTAGTAGATACCCAGAACAATATCCTGGGTGGGAACGATAACCGGCTGGCCATTGGCTGGAGAGAGAATATTGTTGCTGGCCAGCATCAGCACCCTTGCCTCTACCTGGGCCTCCAGGGAGAGGGGAACATGCACGGCCATCTGATCCCCGTCAAAGTCAGCATTAAACGCGGGACAGACCAGTGGGTGAAGCTGGAGGGCCTTTCCCTCGATGAGCACCGGCTCAAAGGACTGGATTCCCAGCCGGTGAAGAGTCGGCGCCCGGTTGAGCATCACCGGATACTCCTTGACCACGTGGTCAAGGGCGTCCCACACCTCGATCTCCTCCCGTTCGACCATTTTCTTGGCGCTCTTCACCGTGGAGACAAGACCTTTCTGCTCCAGGTAGTTGTAGATAAACGGCTTGAACAGCTCCAGGGCCATCTTTTTGGGCAGTCCGCACTGGTGGAGCCGCAAATAGGGCCCAACCGTAATAACGGTTCTGCCGGAGTAATCCACACGTTTGCCCAGCAGATTCTGGCGGAACCGCCCCTGCTTGCCCTTGAGAGTATCACTGAGGGATTTTAGGGGCCGCTTGTTGGTGCCGGTAACCACCCTGCCGTGGCGGCCGTTGTCAAACAGCACATCCACGGCTTCCTGGAGCATCCGTTTCTCATTTCTGACAATGATGTCCGGGGCGTTGAGGTCCATGAGCCTTTTGAGGCGGTTGTTCCGGTTGATCACCCGGCGGTATAGGTCATTGAGGTCAGAGGTGGCAAACCGCCCCCCTTCCAGGGGCACCAGAGGCCTTAAATCCGGGGGCAACACCGGCACGGCGGACATGATCATCCGGGTGGGGCTGAACCCCGAATTCCGAAACCCGTCGATGATCTTAAGACGCTTGGCGCTTTTCTGACGTTTGGCAACGGATTTTGTGTTCTTGATCTCTTCGCGCAGCTCTTCGTACACCTGATCCAGGTCGATCTCATCGAGAAGCTTGAGAATGGCTTCGGCACCGATTCCCGCCTCAAACTCAGGTCCGTAGAGATCAATGGCCTCGTGGTACTTGTCGTCGGAGAGCAGCTGAAGCTTGGTCAGGCCGGTATCCCCGGGATCCATGACAATATACGAATCAAAGTAGAGGACCTTTTCAAGATTCTTCAGGGTGAGGTCCAGCACATTGCCGATCTTGCTCGGCAGACTCTTTAAAAACCAGATGTGAGAAACAGGGCAGGCCAGCTCGATGTGGGCCATCCTCTCCCGGCGCACCTTGGACTGGATCACCTCGACACCGCATTTTTCACACACCACTCCCCTGTGCTTCATGCGCTTGTACTTACCGCAGTTGCACTCGTAGTCCTTGGTGGGGCCGAACACCTTGGCACAGAAGAGTCCGTCCCGCTCCGGCTTGAACGTCCTGTAGTTGATGGTCTCGGGCTTTTTGATCTCACCATGGGACCACTCCCTGATCTGTTCAGAGGAGGCCAGTTTGATCTGGACACTGTCATAACTCTTGGGATCTTTTGGCTTGGCGAAGAAATCGTATATGGTTTCCAATATCTTTTCCTTTTATTTCAGCAATTCTGATGTTGACATTCCACACAAAAACAGGGGAACAAACCTTGCAGATTTTGGCTTTTCATCCGGCCAGGCCCGATCCCAAGGATATGGAATTGCTGTTTATTTTTTCCCTTCGATAAGATCGATATCAAGGCCCAAACTTTGAAGCTCTTTCATGAGAACCCTGAACGCCTCGGGCATTCCAGGCTCAAGAACGTTCTGGCCTTTGACGATCTTTTCGTACATCCGTGTCCGGCCGGTCATGTCATCGGACTTGACCGTGATAAATTCCTGGAGGGCATGGGCCGAGCCATAGGCCTCCATGGCCCAGACTTCCATCTCTCCCAGACGCTGGCCGCCAAACTGGGCCTTGCCCCCCAGGGGCTGCTGGGTAACCAGGGAGTAGGGACCGATGGAGCGGGCGTGGAGTTTGTCATCCACCAGATGGTGAAGTTTCAGCATGTACATGATA
>DATFJZ010000389.1:0-5264 GCA_035268945.1 Desulfobacteraceae bacterium
TTCAATGATGATATCCAGGGCACCGGCTCCATCACCCTGGCAGGGGTCATGGCCGCCATGAAGGTAAAAAACGAACCCCTCAAAGATCAGAACTTTCTGGTATACGGTGCCGGTGCCGGCGGGATCGGGATCATCGAACAGATCTACACAGCCCTCAAAGAGGAGGGATTGTCCGAAGAGGAGGCGAAGAAGCGCATCTTTACCATGGATTCCAAGGGGCTGGTGACAACGGACCGGAAGCTCGACCCGTACAAGAAGACCTTTGCCCAGGACTCGGCAGCCCTTCCCTGGTTCCAGGCCCCAAAGGACAACACCCTTGAAACAGTTGTTGAAAAGGCCGGAATCACTGTGATCATCGGCACTTCGGCCCAGGCAGGCTCTTTCACGGAAAAAATAGTGATGCAGATGTGCAAAAACACTGCCAGGCCGGTGATTCTACCCATCAGCAACCCAACGGACAAGATCGAAGCCCTTCCCGAAGATATCTACCGGTGGACCGATGGAAAGGCCATCATTGCCACGGGAAGTCCCTTTGATCCTGTTGTGCACAACGGCAAAGAGATACGCATCGGCCAGTGCAACAACTTCTTTGTCTTCCCCGGCATCGGCCTTGGGATCATCGCCTCCGGTGCCAGGGAGGTGCTTCCCACTTTTTTCACCGCGGCTGCAAAGGCTGTTGTGGACAACATCGATGATGAGGACCTGGCCAACGGGATTGTCCTGCCAAAGATCAACAGGGTAAGAAAAATCTCCAGGGACGTTGCCCTGGAGGTGGGCAAGGCTGCCATTGCTGCAGGGGTGTGCAAGGACAGTGCCCCTTTCTCGGAGTTTAACCACAACAACGACCCGGCACGGCTTGCAACCATTATCGACAACATGATGTGGGAACCCAGATACCTCCCCCTCATTCCCGTATAACCCACATGAGCAGGGTGCTCACAACAAAGCATGAAACAGGAGAGTGCCGGGGGCTCTAAATCGGCTGTTTCATATAAAACCGGAAAAAGAACAGATGTTTCTTCCCACAACCCGACAAGAACTGTCAGCCCTTGGCTGGGACCAGCTGGATATTATCCTGGTAACCGGAGACACCTACATCGACTCTCCGTACACCGGAGCTGCCGTCATCGGCAAGACACTGGTTCACCGGGGATTTAAAGTGGGAATCATTGCCCAGCCGGACACACAATCCGGCCGGGACATCACCCGCCTTGGAGAACCGACGCTTTTCTGGGGAATCACCTCGGGGTCTGTTGACTCCATGGTGGCCAACTACACAGCCTCAAAAAAATGGCGGAAACGAGACGACTACACCCCCGGCGGGGAAAACAACCGCCGTCCCGACCGGGCCGTCATTGCCTATACCAATCTGGTAAAGCAGTGGTTCAAAAACACCTGCCCCATTGTGCTGGGGGGCATCGAGGCCAGCCTGAGGCGGGTGTGCCACTTCGATTTCTGGTCCAATAGTATCAGGCGCTCGATCCTCTTTGATGCCAAGGCGGATTACCTTGTCTACGGCATGGGGGAAAAGGCCGTGGTTCAGCTGGCCGCTGCCCTGAAAAACAGGAGAGATGCCTGCACTCCCTGTTCGGCCCGGCAGGAGAACAACCATCCGGGATACGGCATCAGGGGGATCTGCTATATCGCAAGAACGCCTGTGCCGGGGTATATTGAGCTCCCCTCCTACACCGAGGTAAAAGCCGACAAAAAAGCGTTCACAGAGAGTTTTCACCTCTTTTACCACAACAACGACCCCATCACCGCCAGGGGGCTGGTCCAGAAACAGGATGCCCGGTACCTTGTTCAAAACCCGCCGGCACCTGTTTCCACCACAGAGGAGCTTGACGCGGTATACGATCTGGGATTTGAACGGGAGGTTCACCCCTATTATGAACAGCACGGCAAGGTCACGGCCATGGACACCATCCGGTTTTCCCTTGCAGCCCACCGGGGATGCTACGGGGAATGCCATTTCTGCGCCATTGCCCTGCACGAGGGAAGAACGGTGCAGTGGCGCAGTGACGTCTCGATTTTAAGGGAAATCAAGGCCATGACCCGCCATCGAAAATTCAAGGGGATCATCTCCGATGCCGGCGGCCCCACAGCCAACATGTACGGGTTTGAATGCCGAAAAAAACTGACCCACGGGGCGTGCCGCGACCGGCGGTGTCTCTTTCCCAACCTGTGCAGCCAACTGAAACCCGACCACTTGCCCTTGATCAAACTGCTGGAAAAAATCCAAGGAATCAGGGGGGTAAAAAAGGTATTTACCAGCTCGGGGATCCGCTGCGATGTCGTGGCCGCCGATAAGAAACACGGCCTGGAGTTTCTGAAAACGGTTGTGGACCGCCATGTTTCAGGACAGCTGAAGCTGGCGCCGGAACATTCAGACCCTTCTGTTCTCAAGCTCATGGGAAAACCCGACAATGCCTCCCTTCTCGCCTTTAAAAAGCAGTTTGACCGTCTGACCCAACAGAGCGGCAAAAAACAATTTCTCACCTACTATTTCATTGCAGCCCATCCCGGATGCACCATGGAAGAGATGAAGACCCTGAAAACCTTCACCAGACAAGAGCTGACCATCGCTCCCGAACAGGTGCAGATATTTACCCCGACACCGTCCACCTATTCCACGCTGATGTACTGCACCGGCACCAACCCCTTTACAGGGGAATCGCTGTTTGTTGAAAAAGACCCCAGGGCAAAGGAGAGACAGAAAATCTGTGTGACGGCCACAAACACAGCCAATCAGCGGAAAAAAAAAACAGATCCTAAAAAAACCAATTTTTCCAGACCCAAGAGGATGTACAAAGTTTGAGCACAGCATTTCCAAAGGTACACGCCGTCCACGGCCTGAAAACAGCCGTTGCCTCCGTTTTCTCCTATGCGATCACCGCTTTTTTCAACCTGGAATACGGCTACTGGGCCGTTTTTTCAACGGTGATCGTCATGCAGGTGTATGTTGCCGACTCCATCAACATGTGCATGTACCGGCTATCCGGCACCATCATCGGCGCTGCCCTGGGTGTCCTGGGGCTTCTGATCTTTCCGCCGACTTTCTTCTGGACGGGGATCTCGATCTTTCTCTTTATCGGGATCTGCAGCTTCATGACCCATTACAACAAACGGTACAGGATGGCTGCCATCACCGTTGCCATTGTGATCATGACAGGGCTTTTTGCCCCTGACAAGATCATTTTCGGCCTTGACAGGGTCGTTGAAATCGGCATCGGCATCTTCTGCGCCTTTACCGTTTCCGTCCTGGTTCTTCCCGTTCGACGGGTGGATCAGCTGAAAACCAATCTGATTTCCCAGGCAGAAACCTGCGCTGAAAAGTACGATACCCTCCTCAAAGCCTTTCTTTCCGGGCAGAAACGGGTGGATGACGATCTCCTCAAAGATCTCAGTGCAAAGGTGTGGCAAAACCACGAACTGTACGAGAACATCAAGCGCCACGAAGCCTTGATATATCACCGGAAGTTCAACACCCACCTGGCCGCCGCCGTTGCAACCATGGACAGAACCATTGAACATCTGCGCACCATGCTGCGTATTTTAAACAAGACAGAGGATAAAGCCTATGATATTATCATGGAAGACGAACTGGTCACCCTTGCCGAAAAGAGCAGGGAAGCCCTGTTAAAATTTGTCAAGAACGACGGTTCCTACCATCCAGAGGAACTTGAACAGGCCGCGGCAAAGGCTGAAGAGAAGCTTGCCACCCTCCGTTCCAGAGGAGTCACCATCCGGTTTGACCTCCAGAAACTGATCCAGGTATACTCCTTTTACCACAGCATGCACTACCTTGCCGAGGATCTGGTGCAACAGCACCGTCAGGGGGCAAAACGAACCTGACCTTGACGGATAACGCATAATAAAAAAAATCATCAGGAGAAAAACATGGACATATCAAAGGAAAAAACAACCATCGGCTTCATCGGCATGGGCGTCATGGGCAGCAGCATGGCAGACCACCTGCTCCAGGCAGGATACAGGGTCCATGTGTACACCCGCACACGATCCAAGGCGGACACCATATGCAGCAGAGGGGCTGTGTGGGAGAGTTCTGTGGGGGAACTTTCATCAAAGTGCCGTGTTGTGATCACAATGGTTGGTTTTCCAAAGGACGTCAAAGAGGTCTACTTTGGCCAGGACGGTATTTTCAACCACATTGTCCCCCCGGCCATGGTCATCGACATGACCACCTCAAGCCCGGCGCTTGCCGCTGACATCTACGAACACGCCAGAAAAAAGGGCATTATGGCCCTGGATGCACCGGTTTCCGGGGGCGATACAGGAGCGAAAAACGGCAGTCTATCGATCATGGTGGGGGGAGAGACCGACGCCTTTGAAAAAGCGCTGCCGCTGTTTGAGATCATGGGAACCAACATCCAGCTCCAGGGTCCTGCAGGGAGCGGGCAGCACACCAAACTTGCCAACCAGCTTGCCATCGCCGCCGGCATGGTCGGGGTGTGCGAATCCCTGGCCTACGCAAAGAAATCGGGTCTGGATCCGGAAAAGGTCCTGAAAAGTATCGGCCAGGGGGCCGCGGGGAGCTGGTCCCTGAACAACCTCGCCCCCCGGATGATTGCCGATGATTTTGAACCGGGGTTCTACGTCAAGCATTTTATCAAGGATCTGACCATTGCTGCCGACTCCGCTGAAAGCCTGGGTGTTTTCACCCCGGGGCTCGATCTTGCAAAATCCCTCTATGAAAAACTGGCAGATCAGAATTGCCAGGAGGACGGCACCCAGGCGCTGTATAAATTGTTCGATCCGTCCAGTTAAAAAGTATATCCGATGGCAAAGTGGAACCTGCCGCTGCTCTCGCCGTCCCGGGGATCTATTTTCCGGCCGTAGAGCAGCCCCACCGGCCCGATGGGGGTCATATACCTCAGCCCTGTGCCCACCGAGGTTCTGAACCCGTCGGCCAGGGTATTGGACAGGGTGTCATCGATCCTGCCGGTGTCCACAAAAAGAGTCAGCTCAAACCCGGCGGCAAGGTCTATCCGGGCCTCCATGCTGGCAGCCACGGAGCTGAGACCTCCGGAAGTATCCCCATCGGCATCATACATCAGCATGTTCTCCTTGAACCCCCTTACATCGGAAATCCCCCCGAGAAAAAAGAGGTGATCTTCGGCAACGGTTTCGGAAGACCCGATGGGATCAATGTATCCCATCCTGGAAAGAAAGGCGAAGGTGATGCGCTGAAACGGGGAGTAGTACTTCCGGATGTCCAGCCGGTACTTGAGAAACCTGTCAAG
>DATFJZ010000390.1:0-2417 GCA_035268945.1 Desulfobacteraceae bacterium
AGTTGACACAGGCACCTGCACCGTTTCTCTCCTTTGAAGAGAAAAAAGAAACCTGCCAGCCAAAATCGCTATTATTTAGCTATTTAATAACTACACGACTATGCAATACCACCGGTTTTTTCCCTTTGTCAAGAAAAAAAATGAATATTATTTAGCGAATCGTATCCGCTTCAGGCGTAAAGCCGTTCAGCATCGGACAGAGATGAGGCATACCCTTTAAA
This sequence comes from Desulfobacteraceae bacterium, assembly GCA_035268945.1. Classification (GTDB taxonomy): domain Bacteria; phylum Desulfobacterota; class Desulfobacteria; order Desulfobacterales; family Desulfobacteraceae; genus DATFJZ01. The sequence continues at coordinate 222 of DATFJZ010000390.1, forward strand.
TCCCTGGAGATCTTCACAGGAATTGATGGAGTGGGAGGCAAAAAATCCCTCGACCATGGTTTTTTCTCCATGGCGGATCAGGCCGAAGAACAACACAGGCACCAGGCTGAAACCGTTTTTTCCCTGCACAACGGCATGTTCCATGGGTTTTTCACTGTTGTACACCGCATACAGCTCCTGGTGAACCGGCATGATCTGTACAATCTCGGGATGGTGGTGGTGGGTGTGGGAATGATCACTGCAATTATTGCACATTTTGTTAACTACCTTTTTTTAAAAGTAAAAAGCTCCTGGTCATAAATTCTCATAACCGTTTGTTTTTTTGGGGTTTTCTCCTACAACAATCTCCTGGCAAAAACCTCCGGGATACCGGCCATTCTGATCTTTTCAGCGGCAGCAACCCTGTCATACTCGATGAACACCGGTTCAACGGTCAATGCATCGGCATCCCAGATCACAAACGTGGCCCTTGGATCACCGTCCCTGGGCTGTCCAACACTGCCCGCATTGATAATGTAGCGACTCTCTGGGTCAAGGGGTTCTCCCCCCTGTTTCAACTTCCTTCTGACGATCCCCCGTCTGCCAAGCTCGACCATTCCCAGCAGATGGGTATGCCCGACAAAGGAGATCTTCCGGGAAAGGCCGGCCATTCTCCTTTCAAGCAGGGAATCCGTGGCGTGTGACAGATAGGTGGTAATGGAATCCGGGGGAATTCCGTGGACAAAGCAGCCGTTGAAACGGCCAATGGCAGATTTTAAGCAAGAGAGATGCTCCAGGGAGTCATGGGAGAGCAGCGCTCTGTTTTTCACAAGGGCTGCCTTTGCCATGGAGTTAAATCCGGCAAGGTAATCTTCATTGAGCAGTGCCAGTTCATGATTCCCCATCACGGAAACGATCAGGTTCCGGCGCAGAAGCATTGTTACTGCTTCAGGATCCCCACCGTAGCCGATATTGTCCCCCAGGGAGATGACGGCATCCACTCCCCTCTGCTGGATAGAGGCCAGCACGGCAGAAAAAGCCTCAAGGTTGCTGTGAACATCTGAGATAACGGCAAGTCTCATTGTTTCATTGTTTCGAGCTCTTCCCTGGTAAACTGGTAACGGGAACTGCAGTTGTGGCAGATGATCTCAACGGGAAATGGACCATTATCAAGGATGTCAACGATATCCTTCCGGGGAAGAGAGGCAAGGTGTCCCTGCATCTTATCCCGGCTGCATCGGCAGAAAAACGCCACCCTGTCATCCTTTAAAAAGTCGGGGGAGAAGGAGGCAAAATGCTCCCTGACAAGGTCTCGCGGCGCCACCTCCCCGGCCATTGCCTCGCCGATGGAACCGATGCTGCCCACCTTCTCTTCGGCATCTGCCAAAACCGTTTCATCGGCCCCGGGCATGGCCTGGAGGAAGAGGCCGCCGGCACCTGTTACCTCTCCTTTTTTATCAAAGGAGACACTGAGGCTGAACGCCGTCGGGGTCTGCTCGGACTGAACAAAATAGTTGGCAAGATCCCTGGCAAGGTCCCCGTATTCCAGAGTAATCTGACCGGAATAGGGTGTTTTTGCCCCTTCAAGGTAACGGGTAACCGTGAGAAACCCCGCCCCGAAAAAAGGCGAGACCTTTTTTTCATTCCCCGAAGCTTCAGCGGAAAACCCGGGGTTTTTCAAAAACCCCCGGACCTCTCCAAACACGTTGGATTCAACATCCATGCCCTTGACAGGACCGGAACAGTCAATGGTGAGACGGATTCTGTCCTTGCCCTTCATCGTTGCCGTCAACAGGGCGGCAGCAATATATCCCTGGCCGAGGACAAGGGTCTCCACAACACCCAGGCCGTGATTGGCCCGCATCTCCCTTACCATGGAAGTGGCGTTGACACACCCTCCCCTGATCATCCCGTCAGCCATGACAAACCCGTAAAGCCTGTCCTTTGCCGAAGCCTTGAGCTGCTCCTTGACGTTGCCCCTGAAAATATCCTTTTTTATCATAACCCTTTTTCACCTGATCCTTGTGTATTGCCCACCCGGCGGTCCCGTTTTTACAGGCCCCCCGCCACTGCCGTGGGCATTATGCCCTGGTGCTTTGTCATTGCTTGATTTTAGGCGCACCCTATAATCGGCCCCCTTACTTTCTTGGTTTGACGATGCACTAACGCTTCACCTGTTTTCTGTCAAAGGTTCTGTACTGAATCGCCTCTGTGACA
>DATFJZ010000391.1:0-2673 GCA_035268945.1 Desulfobacteraceae bacterium
CGGACAAAATGGCAAGCAGGATGCGTGGATTATTTTTTAGAAGTTCCCTTACACCCTGGAATCAAACACCCTGAACAACAAAGAGGGGCTGAAGTCGTCAACGCCCTTGTTGACATGCTCAGTAATGATAAGAATGATAAGTTAAAATTTTTATTTTCCGTTTTTTCCTTGACAGGTTCGCCCCAGACTGGTACCCCAACCAATAAAAACAACCTGTCAGAAGACAGGCAAAAAAACCCTCCGGGGCGGACAGGTTTTATGCCCGGCACCTGAAAACACCTGGCAAGGCCACAAAAGGACCATCCTCGAAAGGAACGGTACACAAACGGTCCAAGGAGGCGACTCCGTCCAACAGGACCGGGTGGAAGCACAGCTAAAGCAGTAGAAAAAACGATGTAAAACAACAAAAGCCACGAAGGCTTCGGTTCCCCAAAAGGGGAATGGTCGTCTTTGCGGCTTTTTTTTTGCCGCCTGTTTTTCATGCAAAAAAGAGGCTTGATCATATATCTGCCAAATCCGATGGTTAATGAACCAACTGGCCTGTGTTATGATCAAAACCCAAAGGAGTAACCATGAAGAAAAAAACCTTATTGGCGTCCGGCATTTCACTTTTGCTGCTGGTCGCTTGTATCTGCACCGCCGGGGCTGCCGATGGTTCAAGGATTGTAGAGGATGCCGCCCAGCGGCGGGTGACACTGCCCCGAACCGTTGACCGCATTCTCTGCTCCGGCCCCGGGGCCCTGCGGCTTATCACCTACCTGCAGTGCCAGGACCGAATCATCGGTGTGGACGGCATAGAGAAAAGACACCGGGAGTTTGATTCCCGGCCCTATGCCCTGGCCAACCCCCAGTTGAAAACCTACCCCCTCTTCGGAGAATTCCGGGGCCATGACAACCCCGAACTGATCATGGGGCTTTCCCCCCTTCCCCAGGTGATCTTCAAGACCTTCCACACCATGGGGTATGATCCCGACGAGCTCCAGGCCAGGACCGGAATTCCCGTTGTTGTCCTCAACCACGGAAATCTCGGCAACCAGCGCCGGCAGCTTTTTGATTCCCTTGACCTTGCCGGCAGGGTCCTTGGCGAGGAGAAGCGGGCAACCCAGGTGATCTCGTTTTTCACCAATCAGATCGCCGACCTTGAACGCCGAACGACAGACCTTCCCCAAAGCGAGCAGTCGGACTGTTTTGTGGGGGGCATTGCCAGCAAGGGGCCCCACGGGTTTTTATCCACAGAGCCCGGCTACCCGCCCTTCGGATTTGTCAACGCGGTGAACGCGGCAGCCCCCCCCGGTGGCCGGGGAAACAGCCTCAGCCACAGCACCGTCTCCAAGGAGAAACTGATCCAGTGGGATCCGGACATTCTCTTCCTGGATCTTTCCACCCTGCAGATGGGAGAGAGGGCCGGAGGATTTTACGAGCTAAGGACCGACCCGGTTTTCAAGGCCCTGGGCGCCGTTGAATCGGGCAGGGTATTTGGACTCCTCCCCTACAACGGTTACGCCCAGAACTACGGATCCATCCTGGCCAATGCCTGGTTCATCGGCAAGCTTCTCCATGACCAACGGTTTGCCGACATCGACCCTGGCGCCAAGGCCGACGAGATCTACTCTTTTCTTGTGGGAGCACCGGTATATGAAGCCATGGACGACAATTTTCACAACCTGGCCTTTCAAAAAATCCCCCTTGACAGGCCCCTTTGAACAGGATGACTCCCCATGCACTTTAACGACGGTGAACTCAGTATAGACTACCGCGCCTATCTGTCAGGCAAAAAGATCTTTCTGGCAGCCATGACAGGGTTGCTGGCCTTTACCCTGGTGCTGGCCCTCTCCCTTGGAGCGGTGAAGATCCCCTTTGGGCATGTGGTCCAGACCCTGGCGGGTTTTTCAGTCTCCAGGCAGTTTGATATCATCGTCTGGCAGATCCGCCTGCCCCAGGCATTGACGGCTATTGCCGCAGGGGCCGGCCTCGGGGTTGCCGGTGCTGTGATGCAGTCGGTGCTGAAAAACCCCTTGGGCTCGCCCTTTACCCTGGGTATCTCCCATGCAGCGGCCTTTGGCGCGGCCCTGTCGGTGATGATTCTCGGCTCCGGGGTGATGGCAAGTTCTGTCAGCGATGCGGTGACCATCTCCAGCCCCTTTGTCACCACCTTTTCGGCCTTTGTGTTTGCCATGGCAGCCGCCGGTACCATAACAGCGGTCTCCAGGCTACAAAACGCCTCCCCCGAGGTGATGGTGCTCACAGGGGTGGCCCTGGGCTCATTGTTCACCGCCGGAACCATGCTGCTCCAGTTTTTTGCCGATGATATCCAGCTGGCCGCCATGGTGTTCTGGACCTTCGGGGACGTGGCCCGGGCCAGCTGGAAGGAGCTCAGCTTTATCTCGGCTGTCACCCTTTGCGGTATCCTATTTTTCATGGCCAACGCCTGGAACTACAACGGCACCGATGCCGGGGACGAAACGGCAAAGGGCGTGGGCATTGCCGTCCAGCGCACCCGCCTTGCCGGCATGATGGTTGCATCCCTGGTCACCTCGGTAATCATCTCCCTGGTGGGCATCATCGGGTTTGTCGGCCTGGTGGCCCCCCACATGGTGCGCCGGATCATCGGCGACGACCACCGCTTTCTCCTCCCCGGCACCGTCATCACCGGCGGGCTTTTGCTGCTGGCCT
>DATFJZ010000392.1:0-4025 GCA_035268945.1 Desulfobacteraceae bacterium
CGGGAAAACCTGCAACCGCTGCCACCGGGACAAGCGCGATGTGGATTTCAAGAAGATCGCCCACAAGGGAACGGATTTTTCCTATCTGAAATCCCAGGGCAGGGATGTCTCCCATCTCATCGACAAAACCGATTACATCGACTTCAAGGCCCTTGGCTACAAAGGAGATCCCATCATCCACGGGGGCCGGTTCAAGAAGCTGCCCATGGGGTATGAAAAGAGTGAAAAGGAAAAATGATCCTGTTGGTTTCAAACGACGTCTGGTATCTTTTTTATCCACAAGGTACCAGACGTTTTTTATAAAAAAAAACAAGGAGGGAATATGGGAGAGACAAAAATAAGCGTGGTGTGCGAAAACAGGTCCGCAGGACTGTTTGGTGTGACAGGTGAGCACGGGTTTTCCGCGCTCATAGAAAAAAACGGACAAAAACTTCTTGTGGACACCGGCCAGGGACTATCCTTGAAAACCAATGCCGATGCCATGATGATCAACCTTGCCGATATCAGCCAGGTTGTTTTAAGCCACGGTCACTACGATCATACCGGCGGTTTGCCCGATGTGCTCTATCCCCCCAGGGGAGTTGAGATCACGGCCCATCCCGACGTCTTTGACAGCAAGTACATCGAAGTGGACAGCGAAAAGGGAAAACAGAGACGCTACATCGGCATTAAATACACCAGGGAATTTCTCGAGTCCACCCTTGGGGCACGGTTTTCTCTGACAAAGGCCTTCGGCGAAATTGCACCGGGGATCTTTTTCTCCGGGGAGGTGCCCAGGGTCACCGATTTTGAACCGGGGGATGCCATGATGAGAATAAGGCAGGGAGAAGAGTTCATCGAGGACCCCCTGCTGGATGACGCGTCCCTTCTGGTTGAGACCGACGCCGGTCCTGTCATTGTAACCGGCTGTGCCCACGCCGGCATTGTCAACGTGATGACCCATTTCAAGGAGATGACCGGCCACGACCGTTTTCATGCCGTTATCGGGGGCACCCACCTGGGCTTCAGGGGGGTGGGGGTCCAGCTCGAAAAATCCATGGACGCCTTTGATGACTTCGGCCTGGATCTCATTGCCGTCTCCCACTGCACCGGCAACGAGCCGGCAGCGATCTGCTACAACCGCTTCAAGGAGCGGTTTGCCTTTGCCAATGCCGGCTGGACCAAAATCTTCTAATCGCATGAGGGGGTCAGGCTTCGGTTGTTACGGTTATTGACAAGCCTGACCCCACATAGATAGTTTATGCGATGAACTCCTTGTCGGTAACGAGGATCATGCCGTATCCGCCCTGGATGTTTTTTGTGTTGGTGATGCCCTTGTTGTCCAGGAGGATCTGGGCCTCGTAGGAACGGGGACCGGTATCGCACAAGAGGCACAGCGGTTCGTCTGCCGGTACCATGTGGATATTTTCCCTCAGCTGGGCCTGGGGAATGTTGATCCACTGGCCATTGTACTTTTCCATGAAAGGCGCAGCCTCCTTGGGGCCCCTGACATCCAGTACCTTGGCTTCTCCTTTTTGAAAGGCATCGATGAAATCCATCACATCAATGGGCCGGTTCCGTTTCTCCAGAATATTGTCCAGGGCATTGCCGGCATTGTTGATAATGTCCATGGCCGATGCCATTGGCGGTGCATAGCCTGTTTCAAGGCCGGAGATATCGTCCACATCAACGCCCCCGGCCAGGAGGGGGGCAACGGCATCCACCCTGGCTTTCACGGCGTCCTTTTCGGCACCAACGGCCTCTATGCCGAGAATTTTCCGGCTCTTCCTGTCGGCAATGAGCTTGATGTACATGAGCTGGGATTCGGGATAAAAATGGGCCCTGTCGTGCTGGGCCACAATGGCGTAGGCAGGGTCAAACCCGGCTGTTTTGGCCTGGTTGAACGTCAGCCCGGCCGTTGCCGCGGCCATGTCAAAAACCTTGATGCAGAAGGTCCCCACGGTACCCTTGAAATGGCTGGAACCGCCGTTGATGTTGGTGGCAATGGTTCTGCCCTGGCGGTTGGCAAGGGAGCCAAGGGGCATGGTGGTGTTTTCACCGCTGACAAGGTTGCGCATCTCAATGCAGTCCCCTCCGGCAAAGATATCCGGATCGGTTGTCCGCATCCGCCTGTCCACCAGCAGTGCACCGGAGCTGCCCAGGGCAAGGCCTGCCTGGGCTGCAAACCCGGTATTGGGTCTCACCCCGGCGGACAGCACAACCAGATCGCAGGGAACGGTACCGTTGGCCGTTTCAACGGATTTTACTCCGGTTTTGTCGTCTCCATTAATCCCCTCAACTCTTTCCGCCAGCATCACGTTGACATCATTTTCTCGGAGTTTGTTCTCCACGACCCTTGCCATGTTCCTGCCCAGGGCCGTGGGGAGTACCTGATCGGCCATTTCAATGATGGTGGTCTCAACCCCCCAGAGGTCTGTCAGGGCTTCGGCCATTTCAATGCCAATGGCCCCTGCGCCGATGACAACGGCTTTTTCCACCTGGCCTGTTGCAATTTTATCTTTTATGGCCTTGGCATCGTGAAGATTGGACATGGTAAACACATCGGCAAGGTCTGCTCCCGGAAAGGGAGGTCGAAAAGGCGTTGCCCCCGTGGCAATGACCAGCTTGTCATAGGCCAGTTCCTCGGTTCGGTCCTCTGCCAGATGACAGACCACCAGTTTCTTTTCTTTTCGTTTGATAGCGGTTGCCTCGACCCGGGGGAGAACAGTGATGCCCTTGCATGTTTTAAAGAACTCACTGTCCCGGACGGCATGGGATGTTGTTGAATAGAGCCCCTCAAGGTCGGCCACATCACCGCCGACGTAGTAGGGAATGCCGCAGCCGCCGTAGGATATGAGGCTGTCCCGGTCGATCACGGTTATTTCAGCGTCAGGGTCAATACGCCTGAGCCGGCAGGCAACCTTGGGCCCTAAGGCCACGGCGCCAATGATAATCACCTTTTTTGGCATTGTTTTCACCTTTTAAACAAATAATTCATCGGGTCAGACCTGTTTAATAAGCCCCAAAATGGGCTCAAGTTCTGTCTGTCCGGTTAGAGGCTGATAACCGTTGCATTTTCAGAAAGCTCAAACAGCTCCGTTGCAGGGGCCAGACGGCATGATTCTTCAAGGTCCTCTTCTTTGATGAACCGTGCATTCGCACAGGGGGTGCAGACCAGAATGGGCACTTCGTGGGCCTGGAGGTGGGCCAAAAGATCATCGGCAATGTCGCCGGTGGCCGCTTTCATATGTTCCATGGCCCCCTTCCTGGCAAGATAAACCGCTTCGTCCAATAGAAACATGGTAACGTTTTTGCCCATTTTCTGGGCGACGGTTGCAAGGTGAAAGGCCCTTGTTCCCCGATTTGGATTGTTTGTTCCGCAGGACAGTGTGATCATTACCTTGTTTGAATCACTCATTTTTTTCTCCTCCTTGTTATTTGTGTGTAGACTGAACAGTGGTTTCAAAACTATTTTACGCTGACATAAAAATACAAATTACATGCCACTTAAAGCAAAAAAACGGCAAGCTGACTTGTCCAGCCCACCACTGCGGTTTTTCGGAAGCTCATGCACAAGGACCGCACAAAATCCCTGAAAAATTGCAGTTACGATAACGTTATATAACGTTATCATAACGTTGTGTCTGACATCGCTAAAGAACCATTTTTTTCCAGTTCTGTGAATGATCGTTTGCAGTAACTCCCATTACCGCGCCTTGAAACCAATGAACTGACCTTCTAACGTTGATCCATTGAAACCGCATTCCAGACAGGGCCGCTGTTCACAACCCATCGGCCCTGTCCGACCCGAACACATCTGAAAACGCCTTGTCCTGTTTGCCAATGTTCCCCAGCAACTTCTCGACCCTTCTGGATTGTATCCTGGCAAATTCATAGGATATCCGGGGATATTCCAGAAGCATCTCCTCGAACTCTCTTTTATGAATAACCAGAAAAGAGCTCTCCTCTTCAATAACACAGGAGAGAAGCCGTTTATCATCCAGCAGCAGCGCTGTCAGTCCAAAGCTGTCCCCTGCAGAAAATCT
>DATFJZ010000393.1:0-4947 GCA_035268945.1 Desulfobacteraceae bacterium
AAGAGCACCCCTTTTTCCCTCTGCATGCCAACGGCAACGGCCCGGGCCGCCCCCCCTGCCCCGAGGATGCAGACCTTTTTTCCTGCTATCCGGCCGATCCGCTTCAGAGGCTCAACAGCCCCCTGGCAGTCCGTGTTGTACCCGATGAGCCGGTTATCCCTGTTGACAATGGTGTTGACGGCCCCCGCCTCCAGGGCAAGCCGATCCACTCGGTCGAGCAGGGGAATCACCTGTTCCTTGAAGGGGATGGTCACGGACACCCCCTGGATGCCAAGGGATTTGATGGATGCAACGGCTTTTTCAATCCCCCGGACAGCAAAGGCCAGATAAACCGCGTTGACATTTTTTTCGGCAAAGGCAAGGTTGTGCATCACAGGCCCCATGGAATGGGAAACCGGATTGCCAAACAGGGCAAACAATTGTGTTGCTGAATCCATCATGCCGCCTCCTGACCGTTGAAGACCGGGTAAGACCCGAGGATCTTGAGAAAGAGACAGTGCTGTCGCATCTCCTCCACCGTCTCCATGACGGTCCTGTCCGTGCTGTGTCCCTCGATGTCCATGAAAAAATAGTAACTCCAGTTCTGGTGTTTTGTGGGCCTTGATTCCAGCTTGACCATGTTGAGCCCTGCTTTTTTCACCGGTTCCAGCACATTGAAAAGGGCCCCCGGCACATGGGAAGTGGCAAACATGATGGAGGTCTTGTCCCTGCCGGTGCGCTCCACCCTCTCCCTGCCGATGACAAGGAACCGGGTGATATTGCCCGAGAAATCCTCGATCTTGGATTCCACCACCTGGAGATCGTAGATGTACGCCGCCCTGCTGCTTGCCACGGCTGCCGCATCCTTTTCCATGGCAGCGATGCGGGCGGCCTTTGAGGTGCTGCTGGTCTCGATCAGCGTTGCCTTGGGAAGCTTTTCACTGATCCATTCACGGCACTGGGCAAGGGCCTGGGGATGGGAGTAGACCTTTCTGATCCCGTGGATGTTTCCCGACATCGAGAGCAGATCATGGGAGATGGGCTCGTAGTGTTCGGCAACGATGGTGAGGCCAAAGTCGTAAAACAGGTCCAGGGTGTAATTCACAGCCCCTTCAATGGAGTTCTCCACGGGCACCACACCGTAGAGGCTCTCTTTCCTGTCCACCTCCTTGAACACCTCGAGGATGCTCTTCTGCCGTACAAAGTGGCCGGAGTGCTTGAAGTGGTTTAGGGCGGCAATGTGGGTGTAACTGGCCTCGGGCCCGAGGTAGGCGATCCTGCTGGCCTTCTGCACCTGGCGGGTGGCCGTCATGATCACGGAAAAGAGGTAGCGCAACAGGTCGTCATCCGCCGGGCCATCATTGATCTCTGCCAGGTGCTGGAGCACCTTCTGCTCCCGTTTTTTGTCAAGGACAGTGGAACCGGCCTGCTCCTTGACCGAGCCGATTCTGCCGCCAATGACCAGTCGCTTGTTGACCAGCTCGACGATCTGCCGGTCAATGGCATCGATTTTCCGGCGAAGGGGTTCCAGCTGCTGCTGCTGCTGTTGTTGTTGTTGTTGTTGTTGTTGCTGCTGCTGCTGCTGCTGTTGTTGTTGTTGTTGCTGCTGCTGGTGTTGTTGTTCATCGTTTTCCATGGTCATCACTGCTCTGTTATGGTTTCATCGATCTTGTGGCCGAAATGGCGTGCCGACGCCTCGATCACCGCCAACACCCTGTCTCCGGGTTTCAGGTCCACCACGGAACAGGGGCTGCCCTCCGGGGAGGTGAGCCGTATGGTCTCGGCATTCTGGACCAGGAGGGAAATCGCCTGATCATCTGTCTTTGCCGTGATGAGCATCAGGGGCCTCTTTTCGATTTTCACCCTTCCAACCACGGCTTCAAAGGCCCTGCCTGAAAAATCGGTGACCAGCACCGGATCGCCGGACCGAAGTTCGGAAAGATAGCGGGTCCTGCCGGCCGGCACCCGGGTATACGCATGGACAGGCCCTGCATTGACCCGGAAGGGCCGGGGAGACACATAGGGGTTTTCAACGCTCTCGGCATGGATCAGAAACAGGGCCTTTGAGCTGTTGCCGCAGAGGATCCCCTGGCCCCTGGTCATCATGGTGCAGGTGTCGATGCAGACCCTGTCCCCCATGCCCGCCGGGGAAACAGATACAATCTCGACAGATACCAGATCGGTGGGCTCCGCCCCCGAACCCAGCTCGTTGAAAAAGGCTTTCAGCTCGGGCTTTGACCGGGGATGAAAGAGCACCTGGTCCACCCCTTTTTCAAGGATCTGGAAAGCGGTCCTGGCTTCCTTGACACTGCCCACCCTGACGATCACATCGGCTCCCCTGGCGATGAGATTTTCCAGGGGGATGATCTTCCAGTCGGCGGTTTCAAGGATCACCGGGTATTTTCCTGCGGCGGCGAGGATCCTGTCTTCATCCTCCTGGCCGCTGATTTTAATGGTTTGAATATCTTTGCCGGGAACCAGGTCCCCGTCCTTTGAGATAACACTTATTTTTCCAAGTTGTCCCACCTCGGCGGCATGGCCGTCGGGGATCATGAGGCCGGCAGCTCCGGCCTCAAGGGCCGTTGTCACCATCTCCTTGTCCCAGGGATCGATCTCTATCCAAATTTTTCGCATTGTTGTCTCCATTTCCCAGCCATGGAAAAGCGGCAAGCCCCCATGGTTGTTGTTTTTTTCAGCCGTGATCATCACTCCGGTCTTGCCCCGTGGAGGGGATCAGGCTCAGCCGGCAAGGATCGCCATGGCCTGATCAACGGACCGGTTTTCATGGACAATGGCACCCATGGCCTGGACCATCCGGGTGGGATCGGCATGCTGGAACACGTTCCTGCCGATGGAAATCCCCGCGCCGCCGGCATCGATGGCATCCTTGACCATGACCAGTACATCCCTGTCCGAGTCCATTTTCTCCCCGCCGGCAATGAGAACGGGTGCGGAACAGCCCTGGACAACCTCCTGGAAACTCTCCCGGCTGCCGGTGTAGGAGACCTTGATGATATCGGCCCCCATCTCGCACCCCACCCGGGCAGCATGTTTTACCGCAGCCGTGTCATAGGGGTTGGGGATCTTCTCCCCCCTGGGGTAGATCATCACCAGCAGGGGCATGCCCCATTCGCCGGCGATGCGGCTCACCCTGCCAAAATCGTTGAGCATCCGGGTTTCGTCCCCATTGCCCAGGTTCACATGGATGGATACGGCATCGGCCCCTAGCTTTATGGCCTCCTCCACCGTGCAGACAAGGGTCTTGGCATTGGGCGTTGGAGACAGGTCGGTGGAAGCGGAGAGGTGAACAATGAGGCCGATGTCCGGCCCCTGACCACGAAGTCCGGTTCCCACCAGGCCCTTGTGCTCAACAATGGCGTTGGCGCCACCCTGGGCCACCTTTTGAACGGTCTCTTTCATGTTTAAAATCCCATTGACGGGACCGATGGAGATGCCGTGATCCATGGGAACAACAATGGTTTTTCCGGTTTCGCGGTTGATGATCCTTTCCATACGGATTTGCTTGCCTATGACGGACATTTTTTTCTCCTTTTAAAAAGAAAAAGGGCTGCAGATTTTTTTGATTTCTGCAGCCCTCCTGAAAAAAAAAGAAAAGCCGCAGAGACCTTGTGACTGGGTCTGCTGCGGCTTTTCGCTTTTTATTTCTTCTGTATCACTCTTGAAAGCGCACCACAAACAGCCCGGTATAAAAATAATACCAGAAATAAAAAAAATAGCGGCTTGCGGCTGAAAAGTTCATTGGGGTGATCGGTGTCCTTTTACTTTCTGTTTTAAGACGTGACACAATTGGTGTTTAAAAAGGGCAGGCTTTCCCTGCCCCTGAAGCTGATACCTCAACATTTATATAGGGGGCTTTTTAAATTGTCAATCTTTTTTTTACAAGTTCAGAACTTTATTGCTCTTTTTTAAAAACAAAGGCCTTGATCCTGTTTCCGTCCCGTTCCTTCACCGTTACCGTGTACTTGTCGATGTGGAGAGTCTCCCCCGATTCGGGGATTTTCCCCATTTTTTCCAGGACATATCCGGAAAAAGTGTCGTAATCGTTTGATTCGGGAATATCCAGGGAGAGGATCTGGTTGATGTCTGATATGTCGATTTTGCCCTGGACAATCCACTTTTTCCCTTTGAGACGAACCACTTCAGGATCAAAATTGTCACTCTCGTCAACGATCTCACCAACGATCTCCTCAACAACATCCTCAAGGGTGACAAGGCCTGATACCCCCCCGTATTCATCAATGACAATGCCGATGTGGTTTTTCATGCGCTTGAACTCGTGGAGAAGGGCGTCGAGTTTTTTTGATTCCGGAACAAAATAGGGTTCTTTCATCACCTCTTCCGTCTTAACCGGTTCACAATCATTACAGAGGCTGTTGGTGTAAAATTCAGCAAAGAGATCTTTGACGTTGAGAACGCCGACAATATTGTCAATGGTGGCATCAATCACGGGAATTCTCGTGTACCCTGAATCCAGCAGGAAGGTGATATCCAGGGGATCTTTCACATCAATGACAAACATGTCTGTCCGGGGAGTCATGATCTCGGAAGAACTTGTATCGTCAAAATCAAAAATATTGGAGATGAGCTGCTTCTCCTCCTTCTTGATCTCCCCCCCTTCTTCCACCACCTCCACCATTGTCATCAGCTCGTCTTCGGTTACAGAGGGAAGCTTGTCAAAGGTGCCCAACATCTTTGGAATAAAATTCAAAAAGACAATCAAGGGGACAAAAATTTTGGAAAGCCAGAAAAGCGGGTAAATAACCACCCGGGCAACGAGGATATTGTTATACGTTGCAAAGGATTTGGGGAAAATCTCACCGAAAATCAGGATCAAAAGGGTCATGACACCGGTGGCAATGCCAACGGCGTTGGAGCTGAAAAATTTGATGGAAAGGGCCGTTGCAAGGGCAGATGCCCCGATGTTGACGATGTTGTTGCCGATGAGAA
>DATFJZ010000394.1:0-5700 GCA_035268945.1 Desulfobacteraceae bacterium
TGCTGTACTACACGGGGATGCTGTTTGACCGGGTGAAAACGGCGGAAAATGACGAGGAGAGGGAGAAGTATCAGGGGCTGATCGAGCTGTTAACACCGGTGGTCAAGGCCTATTGTACGGACCGGTCCTTTGATGTCTGTGTCCAGGGGGTCCAGGTGTTTGGCGGGTACGGATTTATTCAGGAGTATCCCCAGGAACAGCTGTTACGGGACTGCAAGATCACCAGCATCTACGAGGGAACCAACGGCATCCAGGCCATGGATCTTCTGGGAAGAAAACTCGGTATTAAGAAGGGCAAACCCTTCATGGACCTTCTCGGTGAGATGAATGCCACCATTGCCCGGGCGAAAAAACATGATTCCCTGGCCGCCATGGCGGAAAAGGTGCAAACGGCGGTTAACAAACTCGGTGAAACAGCCATGCACATGGGCACAACCGCCATGTCCGAGAAGGTTCTCGATGCCTTTGCCTCGGCCCACCCCTTTCTTGATGCCACAGGGGATGTCTGCCTGGCGTGGATGGAATTGTGGAGGGCCGCTGTGGCTGCGGAAAAAACAGAAAAGGCCGGAAAAAAAGATCTTCCCTTTTACCAGGGCCAGATTAAAACAGCCGAATATTTTATTACCTACACGCTACCGTCAACCATGGGCAAAATGGATGCTGTTCAGTCCAACATCACCGCCATCATGGAGATGCCCGAGGCGGCCTTTGCCGGATAATAGGGCTGTATTGGTTGAGGCCTGGTCAGAAGAAGGGCCATTAAAACAATAAAATATACCAGGGCAACGGGTCTTTTTACCAGATTTGGTCATAAATCATCGCCACCCCGGGGTTCTCTCCCATAATCAAGCCCCGGGTACTCAACGGGAAGTGTCTTTTCCCATGGTTCCCAGAATTTAGACTTGATGGCATTCCATGCAACTCCAGATTCACCGGGGGATGCCTTTTCCAAAGGCTCGCCAGGGGGAAGAAGAATGTACGCACGCCCTGCTCCTGCCGGTTACCCCAAAAAACTTTGTTAAAAAAATAAAAAAGTCTTTGACAAATGTAATTGTATTCATTTATACCTCTACCATTCGACAGACCGAGCGCTCGCTCGTCAATTGAAGCACCGGGAATCAGAACGGAGATGCCGTTTTTTGTCCGGCCGACCGAGCGCTCGGTAAGAATGGCCGCAGGAGACGAGAACACGAGATCTGTTCCGCATGTATAAACAAAAACCAGAACTGCAAGGAGTGATTCTATGGGTATGCAAGATCTATTCAAGGAAGTAATGGCTATCAATAAGATGGATGACACTGACGATAAAGAACAAAAAGCCAAAGCTTTCTTTGAAACGTTGAATTTTATGGAGTTACCTGAAAATTTTAACTGGGCCGATGAGATTATTGAAAAACTCCATGCAAAGGAGCGGGGGGATCAGGCAGCGCTTATCTGGACGGATATTGCAACCCAGGAGGCAAAGACCTATACCTACAGCGAGCTTGTTGCCAAGAGCAACCAGTGCCTCAACGCCATTCGAAATGCCGGGGCGGAAAAAGGGGACAACATGTACCAGATGCTCCCCATTGTTCCGGAAACATGGTTTTCCACCCTTGCATGCGCAAAGGGCGGGATTGTGGCAATTCCAACGGCAACGTCCATGACCATGAGGGAGATGCAGTTCCGGTTTGAGTCCTATCCGCCGGATACCATCGTCTGCGCGGAGCAGTACACAGACCTGATGGACGAAGCCTTGACCGTCACCAATTCAAAGCCCAAAATCAAAATTGTTCTTGGAAGCAAGCCCGGATGGGTAAGCTACGACGACCTTGAAAAAGAGGCGGACAAGGCAGAGCCTGCAAAGATTACCTCCAAAGATCTGATGTTCTGCTTTTTCACCTCCGGCACCACCGGACTGCCCAAGAGGGTAGGCCATTCGGCTCTTTTCTATCCCCTTGGCCATTTATCAACATCGGTGATGATCGGCATCAGGCCCGGGGATGTCCACAACAACCTGAGCTCTCCTGGCTGGGCAAAATGGGGATGGAGCAGTTTTTTTGCACCGCTGAATGTCGGGGGAACGGCCACTGGATTTGACTTTACCGTTCTTGACGGCAACCAGTACATGAAGGCCCTGGAAACCCATAAGGTCAGTGTGTTCTGTGCACCCCCCACTGCCTGGAGGATGTTCATCAGCCTTGATCTGGAAAAATTCGACCTATCGGCCCTTAAGCAGTCCATCGGCGCCGGCGAGCCGCTGAACCCCGAAGTGATCAAGCAGTGGAAGGAAAAGACAGGAACCGAGATCAGGGATTTTTACGGCCAGACCGAATCCACGGCAATGATCGGGAATCCTCCGTGGATGGCCGGTAAAATGCGCAGCGGATCCTTTGGGTATCCGTCGTTCATGTACGATGTCACCCTTGTGGACGACGAAGGAAAAGAGGTCACCACCCCTGACGAGCCGGGGCACATCGTTGTCAACCTGGAGCGGTGGCGTCCCCTGGGGCTTTTTGTGGAATATATCGGCAACCCTGAAAAGATGAGCAGCGTTTTTGTGGGCAAGTACTACTATACCGGTGACAGGGCTTCCTTTGATGAAAACGGCTACTGGTGGTTTGTGGGAAGGGCCGATGATGTGATCAAATCCTCGGATTTCAGGATAGGTCCCTTTGAGGTGGAGAGTGCCCTGGTTGAGCATGAGGCCGTTGCCGAAGCAGCCGTTGTCGGGGTGCCAGATCCCAAGAGGCACCAGCTGGTCAAGGCGTACATTATCCTGAACAAGGGGCATAACGGATCCAGGGAGCTTGCCCTGGAACTCTTTCAAAAGACCGTTGAGCTTCTGGCCAAATTCAAGATTCCAAGAATCATCGAATTTGTCGAGGAGGTGCCAAAGACCATCAGCGGCAAGATCCGGAGGATCGAACTGAGGGAGAACGAAGAGGCGAGAAAGGAGAAGGGAGAGAAGGCCCAGGCCAAAGAGTTCTTCTACTGGGATTTCCCGGAACTGAGTTCAAAGAAGAACTGATTTTCCCGGGCAGCCTGGCTGCCCACGGGTAACGCCGGTGCCGGGGGAGGCTATTTTCAGCCACTCCCGGCCCCGTTCTTTTCACAGGGCTTGATCGTAATTTCCGGCCTTGATCATCACACCGGCCATGCCGCGAACCGGGAAGGGGTCAAGCTTGTGTTATGCCTGATCCTGTAGCTCCATGAACCATCGGATGTGGCCGACGTTCTGATCAAGCCCTAAATTTTGCTGAAGAGCCTGACCCGCCGTCCCTGCCCCGTCCAGAATCGTTGGTGCGTTGTGATCACTACCGTTGATCAAGGAATCTATTCCCGGTTTTTCCTGAATGTTTTCAGGGCCTGTGTCAGCAGGGGAATGACCTCAAACAGGTCGTTGGTGGTGAAGTAGTCGGATTTTTTCACGATGGCCGCATCGGGGTCCTTGTTAACGGCAATGATGATTTTTGCGGTTTTCATGCCGGCAAAGTGCTGCACCGAGCCGGAAATTCCGCAGGCAATGTACACCACCGGACTGACCTTGAGCCCGGTCTGGCCGATCTGCATGGCATAGGGGACCCACCCCTTGTCCACGGCCACCCGTGATGCCCCAACCCCTGCGTTGAGCTCTTTGGCACACTGCCTGAGGATGTCAAAATTGTCACCATTTTCAAGCCCCCGTCCCCCGGAGAGGATCACCTCTGCCTCGTTCAGGTCCATGTGGGGCAGAATCCCTGCCTGGCTGGCCACAAGCTCCATCCTTCCACCGGGCAGGGGGGGCAGCCTCAGCTGTTCTGTTTCCAGGGCCAGGGGCTGTTTTATCGGTTTATGGCAATGGGGTCTGATGCCGAAGACCAAATGGTTTCCCTCAACCTGTATTACCGCCTGGGTCTTTCCCGAATAGAGGGAAGTGGTGGCTGTTTTGGCTTTAAGGTCGACGGCGGTGCAGTCCATCAAAAGGGGGGCCTCAAGCTCTGCAGCCACACGGGCCAGCAGCTCCTTGCCCGGCAGGGTGGCCAGGGCGAAGAGGATCGGTATCCCCATGGTTTCCATGGCCCTTGCAACAGCCTGGGCCTTGAGTTCCGGGGTCTTGGGGCGGGGGGCGCCACCGAAGGAGAGCGTTACAACTCTGTTGAGACCGTAGTCGGCCAGTTTTTTTTCCCATCCGGTACTGGTTTGGTTCAACACAAAGGCGTAGAGTTGGCACCCCAGCTGTCTTAAATATGAGATCATGCCGAAATCGCCATGATTCGGCCTGTTGTTGCCCTGTTCGATAAAAACCGCTGCCCTTTTCATAAAAAATCGGCAAGGAACCCCCAGAGTTTTCAGCTCTGGGGAGGAATTGCCGCCTCCTTTTGGTTAAATCACCTTGGCCCTGTGGTGAAGAATCGTGACCAGCTGGTCGGCGATCTCACTGGAAGCGCCCTGCAGCCAGGTGGCCTCTCTTTTTTCAACCCAGGGCTCGAGTTTGAGAAGGGTCGCCCCACCCATGGGCTTTTCCAGATCAAGATCCCCAAAAGCGATAATTTCCATCTTCTTTTTTCTTGCCGTCATGATCTGCCTCAGGGTGGGGTACCCTGGTGAATTGAGCCCTTTTCCGGCACTGACAACGCAGGGCAGCTTCATTTTCCAGGTACAGCGGACTCCCTGCTCTGCCTCTGAGGTGACCAGCACCTCTTTTCCGTCGACCCTGACATCAACAGCATTGGTGACCACGGGCATCCTGTAAAGGGCGGCAAGCCTGAACATGGTCTGCATGCCGCCGGTGTCCATGGCCTCTTTTCCCGTGAAGATCAGATCCGGTGTTCCGTCAAGGTCAATGGCCTTTTTCAGGGCCCTGGCAGTGGTGATGCTGTCGTGGTCGGTTTCGCTTTCGATGAGGATGCTCCGGTTTGCCCCCATGGCCATGGCAGACATGAGGGTCTCCCTGGCCCTGGGACGGCCAAGACAGACAGCAATGGTCTCACACCCTTTGAATGTCTCACTGATCACCACCGCTTCGGTCAGGGCGTGCTCGTCGCAGGGGTTCATGACAAAGGTGAGATCCTCATGGATCCGGTTTTCCCCCCTGATCCGTATCGAGGCGGCCGAATCCGGCACCTGTTTGACGCACACATAAATTTTCACGGTAACTCCTCTCTGGGTTTGATCCTAACCCGGCCATGGTTCACAAGCCCGTCAAAACCCGACCTGGGAACCAAAATCTCACCCATTGACGGAAAAGCTCGATTCATAGTTGATCTCCCTTTTTCTGGAATAGAAACCCATGTTCACCCATCGCCCGGCAAGGTATTTGAGCTGATACTGCAGCGGGGTTGTGTCATGGTCCAGCCCGTTTTCAACGGCGTCTATGAGCTCGGCCATCATTCTGCCCACAACGGGAGCGTTCTTGAACTGGTTGCCGCTGGTGCCGACGGCCATGTAAAAGCCGTCCATGTCGGATCTGTCATAAACAGGAATCCAGTCGTCGGAACAGTCGTAGAGATCAACAACCCCCCCCGGCTGTTCAGGCACCTGCAGGGACTGGATCCTCAATCCCAGCCGGTAGCACTGGGCACGCCACTGCTCCCCGGTCAACTGGTTGTTCCTGGCGTAGGCCTCCTGGCCGGCATAGAACTGGTCCGGATCCACCCAGTGCTGGGGGTCACACTCCGGATCTTCACTGCCGATGAGAAACATGTTGCCCACCTCGGGCCGGTAGTAGCACCCGATATC
>DATFJZ010000395.1:0-4488 GCA_035268945.1 Desulfobacteraceae bacterium
ACGATCAACAGGGTGTACCACCTGGACCGGGGGTATGATGCCATTGAAAAGAAATTTGCAGCCCTGGGTGCTGACATCCGGCGAATTTAGGGGGAAACCCCGGCATGGCGCCCCTGCTCCTTCCATTTCTCGCCCTTGCCGCCGGCATCATTGCCGGAGACGCTTTTCCCCTGCTTGAAATGGCCCCGTTCCGGGGAGCCCTGCTCGCATCACTCTTTTTTCTCCTGATCCCTGGTCTGGGGATAGTGCCGGACCGCTGGCGGGGTGGTCCGGGTGTGAAGTTTGCCTCTTGTCTGCTGCTCTTTTTCACCGGTTATCTGCTGATCCTGCTGTTGGTGACTCCCCCCCTGCAGCAGAACCATGTTTTGGGGTTTGCCGACCATGGAAAGTGCCGGATAACCGGGAAAATCGTCTCAACTCCTCAACAATCCGGACGAAAGTACCGGATGGTAATCCTGGCTGAACGGATAGGCCTTGATTTAAATGATGCGGGGTTGAAGGATGCGGAGTTGGAGGATTCGGGGTTAAAGGGTGCGGGGGGAAATGATGCAGGGTTGAAGGGTGCGGTGCCCGTTACTGGAAGGATCCGTCTGAGCGTTTACGGCGGGGGGGCACGTCTCAGGTATGGGGACAGAATAGCGTTTGCAGCAAAGATCAGGTCCATACACAATTTCAACAACCCCGGCGGGTTTGACTACAAGCGTTATCTGCAGCTCAGGGGTATTTATGCATCTGCCTACACCAATATGGTCGATGTTGTCCTCCTGCCCCGTGACCCCTCCCCGGGGGAAAAGTTTCTTTCCAGCATTGATCGTTACAGGGAGCGCTTTTCCCGCTTCATTGGCACTACCCTGGACGGTCAAGACGCAGCCGCGCTTCTTTCGGCCCTTGTCACCGGTAAAAGGGAGCTGGTGGATGACACCGTGGAAGAGGCGTTTTCCCGGGCCGGCATCATCCATTTGCTGGCCATTTCAGGGCTGCACATGTCCATCATTGCCGCCCTTGTCTTTTACCTGTTCAACCGTCTCTTCTCCCTGTGCCGCTTTCTTTTGATCCGTGGATGGGCGGCAAAGGCAGCTGCCATTGCCACCCTGGGGCCCCTGCTGTTCTACGGGTTTTTGTCGGGATTTGCCCCCTCCACCCAGAGGGCCTTCATAATGATCTCGGTTTTCATGGTCTCCCTTGCCGCAGACAGGGAGCCTGACTCGCTGAACACCCTTGCCTGTGCCGGGATTCTGATTCTCCTTTGTGATCCCGGTGCCCTGTTTTCCATTTCCTTTCAACTCTCCTTCACGGCGGTGCTGTTCATTGTCCTCGGCCTTGCCGGCATCAGAAAATATCAATGGTTCAGGGAGAACCGCATTGCGGTGAGGTTTTTCCTCTTTGGCTTCATCTCATTCTGCGCCATTGCCGGGACCTCACCCATTGCGGCCCGCTATTTCAATGTGGTCTCCTTTGCCGGTCTCGTTGTCAATCTTGCCGCCATTCCCCTGGTCGGGTTTCTTGCCGTGCCCCTGGGGCTTGCCGCCCTTTTCCTCTTTCCCTTGTCGTCGGCCGCTGCAGCGCTGCCTGTCAAAGCAGCCGGCTTTCTCCTGGATATTGCCATTGCCCTTGCCCGTTATACGGCATCCCTTCCCTTTGCCTGGGCACGGGTGGTCACCCCGGACAGAGCAGAGATGACCGCCTACTACCTGGTCTGCGCCGGTCTTCTCTGGTTTCTCCACCGCCATAAAAAAAAGGGCGCTCTGTTTCTGGCTGCCGGCCTGGTGCTGGTTTCACTGGCCGAGGCGAGATGGGTGGCTCGGCGGTTTTTCAACGACGATCTGGTGGTGACGGTGCTGGATGTGGGTCAGGGATCAAGCACTTTGATCGAGCTGCCCATGGGCCGGCGGGTGCTGGTTGACGGCGGCGGTTTCTCCTACGGGGGCACCTTTGATACGGGCCGGTATCTGGTTGCTCCGCTTCTCTGGCGGAAAAAGATCAAAACCCTTGATGCCGTGGTGCTGACCCATCCCGAAGCCGACCACATGAACGGTCTTGTTTACATTGCCGAAAATTTCACCATCCATCGGTTCATCAAGAACCGTGACCAGCGGCAATCAAAGGCCTATCGGGATCTCATGGCAGCCCTTGCACGGCGTAACACAGAGCTTGTCACCGTGTGCAGCAGGGAGCAAAGGCTTGCCATGGGAGGTGCAGTGCTTGAATTCCTCCACCCTGAGTGCCGGGCAGAAAGAGACGATCCAGAAGATTTTAACAACCATTCGGTGGTGTTCCGGCTTACTTTCCAGGAAACGGCCATTTTGTTTCCAGGGGACATCATGGCAGGGGCAGAGGCGGAGCTTGGCCGATTACCCCGAAAACGGCTGGCCGCAGAGATCCTTTTGGCCCCCCACCATGGGAGTGCAACATCGAGCAGTGATTTTTTCCTTGATCAGGTGGCCCCGGAGAGTGTAGTAATCTCCTGTGGCTGGCGCAACCGGTTTGGGTTTCCATCACCGTCTGTGCTCCAGCGTTATCGGAACCGCGGGGTGACCATCCACCGCACCGATGTTGCCGGTGCTGTTCAGATCGTTTCCAGCGGAACGGAGATCCGGGTGGTTGACCGGGCAGAAGAGGGGTGGGGGCATTGATCGGTTGCAGCTGCAACACGACTTTCTTATAAAAAATAACGATGAAATGTGGTTTTGGAGGTGATCCTTGTATTATCTATACGTTCCCTTTGCCTGTATTCTTGCCCTGTACGTTCTTAAGGACGCCCCCGGAAAAGAGCGCTCAAAATGGTGGGCCCTGGCCGTGTTCGTTTCCCCCCCTGTCAGTCTCTGGTATTTTGCCGTAACAAGGGCCGAAAAGGCTGTTTTGCCGGTGCTGATCGTTGTTGTTTCCTTTGCCGCCGTTGGCACCGGGGAGGCGATCATCTACTCTGTGGAGAAAAAAAAGGCCGAACTGGCAACATATTCACCGGTGGGAAGGCAGATGATCAATTTGACCGGGGAACTCAGGAAAGCCACGGTCACCCTTGACAATGCCATCGAGGAGCTGGAAAAACTGAGCAAGATCCAGTCGAGGCGCTCCGGGGTGGCCGAGACCATCGAATTTATCGGGCAATTAAAGGTGCTCAAACTCAAGCACAAGACCTCGGTGAACCGGCTCAACGCTTTTGTAGCCGATTACCGGCAGGTCCTTGCCAGGGAGGACCTGCTGTGGATGGAGCGCATCAAGGACTATTACAACAGCCCGGTGGTGCTCCAGTATTACAAGACCCTGGACCACTACCTGGACGCGTTTCGCGCCCTGTTGCAGTACGTTTTTGAAAATTTTTACGAGATCGAGGAAAAGAGACCCCGGTACATCAAAAATTACGATGCCTATTACATGAAATACCGGCGGGCCGTGGACAGGCACAACAGGGTCGGGGTGAAACGCATCGAGTTCCAGAACCGTTTTTTGAAAAAAAATCCCCGGTTAACGCCGTACCTGCCCTCAACCCGTCAAACCGATTTTCTCATTCTCTGGGAGTAGCCCTCCTCACGGGTGTATTTGAGGAAGGGGATGATCACCCGGTTTTGGTTGCCCCCGGATCCGTCATAGGTGACACTGACAATGGGCACCCGGCTGGTTTTTTCGATACTGGCCGCCATGGCCTCGGTGACCAGGGCAGGGCAGCAGAAAGAGGGGCTTGTCTGGACAAAGAGGTCAATATCCGGGTGCTCCTTGATGGTGTAGTGGATCTTGAGGATGTTGTCCATGGACTCCCCGGTGTGCTCGGGTTTGAGGCCGTACCTTGCCAGGATCTCTTCATGGGAGTCGGTGTAGTCCGTCTCGCTCTCGTTCAAAAGGGGCTTGAAGTACTTGTAGTACTGTTTCTCCATCTGGGTCATGGCCGCCAGAAGGGTTTTGTACGAGATGAGGTTGAGGTATTTTCCCTCCTTGAACCACTTTTTAAAGTAGGAGTCGGCAATCATCTTGGCAAACCGGTAGTAGGGGGTGGGCACCACCTCGCCGCCGTTGGCCTCGATGAAACGGATCAAATCCTGGTTCATCACCTCGTTGTCCCTGACGTAAAAGTCACCGAATATTCCCACCTTGGGCCGTCTCTCCCTTTTGTCGGTCTGGATCCATGCAAAAAACGACACCGCCTCGGCTAGGGCCTCTTCCTTTGACCCCTTCTCCCGGAAGGCCGTCTCCAGGATCTTGAGGGCCTTTTCCATGGCCCTGTCGGTTTCCCCCTTGACCCTTTCATAGGGGCGTATCCGGCAGGCGGTCTTCCGGATAAGCCCGCCGAACATATAGGAAAAATAGGCGTTGACAGCGGCCCTGATGGATATGTCGGTAAAGGCGAAGTCTCCCCTGTACACCTCGGCCTTTTCCATGCCCGGATTTGACCGGACAAGGGATTTTATGACGGCGGGGTACATCTTGATGTTACAGGAGATATCGGACCTGCTCATCCAGAGCACGCAGTTTTCAGGATCGAGATTGTGGTTT
>DATFJZ010000396.1:0-2808 GCA_035268945.1 Desulfobacteraceae bacterium
CCGGCAGATGCACAAGAAGAGCATGTTTGACATCATCAACAAGAGCATCAACGAAACCCTGAGCCGGACCATCCTCACCTCCCTGACCACCCTGATCGTGCTGCTCTCCCTGTTCTTTCTCGGAGGGGAGATCATCCACGATTTTGCCTTTGCCATGATCATTGGGGTGCTGATCGGAACCTATTCATCGGTTTTTGTTGCAAGCCCCATACTCTTGGCATGGCACAAGAGGTCGTAAGATGAAACCGTCAGCTTTTCTTCTCCTGGCCTTATCCCTGATCGCTTCCCTGGGACTTTCCTCCTGTGCTTCACTATCGCCGTCGGAAAAGCAGAGGATTGATCACATGGAAAAAAGCATTGCCAGGCTTGACGAACAGCTGACGGTAACAGAAAACCGGCTGCAGCAGACCGAACAGCAGGTGGTGGCGCTCACCCGCGCCACCCAGAACAATGAACAGAAAATAAACCGACGGAATCAATCACCCTCTTCCCCGGAGAAAACCGGGGAAAAGAGGTCTGATGGAAGCCCCGACGCACAACCCGAGGCCCTTTATCAAAAAGCCCGCTCCCTTCTCCTGGAAGAAGCGTTCCACCCGGCAGCAGAGCTGTTTGAAACATTTGCCGCAAAACACCCTGATCACGAACTTGCCGACAATGCCCTTTACTGGCTCGGCGAGTGCCACTACTCGATGAACGATTACAGAGGAGCCGTTGCCATCTTCAAAACCCTTGTCAAGGCTTACCCGGGCAGGGGAAAGGTGCCCGATGCTCTGTTGAAAACCGCATACGCCTACCTATCCCTGGACGATGCAGACAGGGCCCACCACTTCCTCAAAGAGGTGGTGAGGCAATACCCGTTTTCCCCTGCCGGGGAGAAGGCCGAACAGAAACTCAAACAATTCCAGTGATCAAAAATGATGGATCCATATCTGCCATGGTTTGTACTGAAGAATGTGAACGGCGTCGGAGATCTTCTGTTCAAACGGCTCATTGACACCTTTAAGAGCCCTGAAGCGGTGCTGAAAGCCCCGGAAATCGATCTGCAGCAGATCAAAAGTATCCCCCGGCGGACAGTAAAAAATATCAAAAACGCTGGAGAAGAGGCCCTGTGCAATGCCGAAAAAGAGCTGAAAACCATCCGGAATTCCGGGTTTCAGCTGGTCTGCATGGCCGATGCCGCTTACCCTCCCCTGTTAAGGGAGATCCCCGACCCTCCGCCTGTCATGACCTTTCTTGGCACCCTTGAGAATACGGCCCCGGCAATTGCCATTGTCGGAGCGAGAAAGGCCACCCGGTACGGTATTGATGCCGCATTCAGGCTGGCCCATGATCTGTGCCGGTCGGGATTTCAGATTGTCAGCGGCATGGCCGCGGGAATTGACACGGCAGCCCACCAGGGGGCCCTCAGAGCCGAGGGAAGAACCCTGGCTGTTCTCGGCAGCGGGCTTGCCAACATCTACCCTAGAAAAAACCGAAGGCTCTTTGATCAGATCAGCGCCTCGGGGGCTGTTATGTCGGAATTCAGCATCAATGCAAAGCCCGATGCCATCAATTTTCCCCGGCGAAACAGGATCATCGCCGGCATCTCCACCGGCACCATTGTGGTGGAGGCCGCTGCAAAGAGCGGTTCCCTGATAACAGCAAGGCTTGCTGCCGAACAGTTCCGGGAGGTGTTTGCCGTTCCGGGAAGCATCAACTCGTCGAGGAGCGCAGGCACCCACACCCTGATCCGCCAGGGGGCAAAGCTTGTGGAAAACAAAGCGGACGTCATTGAAGAGCTTCACCACCTGGTGCACCTGGAACATGAAAACAGAAACAGCGGCTGTGGAAAAACGAACACCACCCTTCCCGACCCGGACCCTTATCAGAAGGCCCTATTAAACATCCTGGAACCCTACCCTTTGCATGTTGACACCATTATTGAAAAATCAGGCCTTGACTCGGGGGGCATCATGGCCACCCTGCTTGACATGGAGATTCAAGGTGTTGTAAAACAGGATCCTGGTAAACTTTTTTACATCATAGAGGAGCAAAATTGGCAAAACCAGTCATCATAGTCGAGTCCCCGACCAAGATCAAGACACTGCAGAAATATGTCGGAAAAGAGTACAATGTTGCCGCCACCGCCGGCCATATCAAGGATCTGCCGCCCAAAGAGCTCGGCATCGACATTGAACAGGGTTTCAAGACAAAATACATCAATATCAAAGGAAAATCCAAACAGATCCAGAGTTTAAAAAAGGCCGCAGGCAACACTGACACGGTCTATCTGGCCCCTGACCCTG
This sequence comes from Desulfobacteraceae bacterium, assembly GCA_035268945.1. GTDB lineage: Bacteria > Desulfobacterota > Desulfobacteria > Desulfobacterales > Desulfobacteraceae > DATFJZ01. The sequence continues at coordinate 2,286 of DATFJZ010000396.1, forward strand.
ACAGGGAAGGCGAGGCCATTGCCTACCATACCGCCCAGGTGCTCAAGCAAAAGGACAGGAAATTTCACAGGATACTGATCCATGAACTGACAAAAAAAGGAATACACGAAGCACTGAACCACCCCATGGAAATCGACACCAACCGGTTTGAAGCCCAGCAGACCCGGAGAGTACTGGACCGACTGGTGGGTTACCAGATCTCTCCGCTTTTGTGGCGGAGGGTCCAGGGCAGCCTCAGCGCCGGCCGGGTTCAATCGGTGACGGTCAAGATCATATGCGACCGGGAGAGGGCCATCAGGGCCTTCGAGCCAGAAGAGTACTGGACCATCACCGCCGATGTCCAGGGCAGCTCCCCTCCCCCTTTTTCCATTGCCCTGGCAAAAAAAGACGGCAAAAAAATTAAAATTCCCGATGAAAAGACATCCTCAGCCATTGTCAAAGATCTTGAAGCGGCGGCCTTTGTTGTGGAGGAGATCAAAACGAAAACAATCAAGCGAAATCCCCTTCCCCCCTTTATCACCAG